>JAHWJM010000130.1 GCA_019348435.1 Actinomycetota bacterium | reverse complement strand
GAGATCCCGTCCTTCAGGACCGTCGTCGTGTCGTCGGAGGCGACGTGCTCGATGCGCAGCGTCGTCGGCGCCCCGACGGTCACCGACGTCTCGGAGTGGCGGAAGTCGCCGTCGCTCATCGTCGCGACGTGCGACTTCGTGGACGCAGACCACTCGCCCATCGAGTGCGGGTGCTTCTTGGCGTAGTTCTTCACCGACTCGGGTGCGCGCCGGTCGGAGTTGCCCTCGCGCAGCACCGGGTTGACGGCGCTGCCCTTGACCGCGTCGTACTTGGCGCGCACCGGGTCGGCAACGTCCTCGGGAAGGTCGGGTATCGCGTATCCCTTGTCCTGAAGCTCGGCGATCGCGGCCTTCAGCTGCGGCAGCGACGCGCTGATGTTCGGCAGCTTGATGATGTTCGCGGCGGGCGTCTTGGCGAGCTCGCCGAGCTCGGCCAGCGCATCGGGGACGCGCTGCTCGGGGTGCAGCCGCTCCGGGAACTGGGCGAGGATCCTGCCGGCGAGCGAGATGTCGCGCAGCTCGACGTCGACGTCCGCGGCGGCAGCGAATGCCCGCACGATCGGCAGCAGCGAGGCGGTGGCGAGCGCAGGTGCTTCGTCGGTGTGGGTGTAGATGATCTTCATCGACGGGCCGACACGCTAGCGTCGCCCGGCAACGATGGCGCACGACGTGACCTTCATCCCGGGCGACGGCACGGGTCCCGAGCTGACCGAGGCCACCCGGCGCGTTCTCGAGGCGACCGGCGTCGACTTGAGCTGGGACCGCCAACAAGCGGGGCTCGACGAGTACCGCAAGCATGGCAACCCGCTTCCGGCGGAGACCCTCGCATCGCTGAAGCGCACCGGGGTCGGGATCAAGGGGCCGACGACGACGCCCGTCGGCTCGGGCTTCCGCTCGATCAACGTGCAGCTGCGCAAGGAGCTCGACCTCTATGCCTGCATCCGGCCGTGCAAGGCGCTGGAGGGTGTGCGCACGCGCTTCCCGGAGACCGACGTCGTCATCGTCCGCGAGAACACGGAGGATCTCTACGCCGGCATCGAGTTCGAGCGCGGCAGCGATGGCGCCGCAGCGCTGCGCGAGAAGCTCGCCGAGCTCGGCTCGCACGTCCGCGAGGATGCCGGCATCTCGATCAAGCCGATCAGCGTGTTCGGCTGCGAGCGCATCGTCCGTCACGCCTTCGACTACGCCGTCACCCACGGATACCGGAAGGTCGTGGCCGCGCACAAGGCGAACATCATGAAGTTCTCCGACGGCCTGTTCCTCGACATCGCGCGCCAGGTCGCAGCCGACTATCCCGCCATCGACTTCGAGGACCGCATCATCGACAACCTCTGCAACCAGCTGATCACCTATCCGGAGGATTTCGAGGTCATCGTCCTGCCGAACCTCTACGGGGACATCGTCTCGGATCTCTGCGCGGCGATGATCGGCGGGCTGGGCGTGGCGGGCGGCGCGAACATCGGCACGGACGCCGCCGTGTTCGAGGCGACGCACGGATCGTCGCCGACGTACGCGGGGTGCAACCGCATGAACCCGACGGCGCTCATGCTGTCGGGCGTCTACATGCTCGACCACCTGAAGGAGACCGCCGCGGCGCGCGCGCTGGAGAACGCGATCGCAGCGGTCATACGCATGGGCGACAAGGTCACATACGATCTCAAGGCCAGCCGTACAGACCCCACCGCCGTCGGCACCAGCCAATTCGCCGACGCCGTGATCGAGGAGATGAACGCATGACGCAGTCCCCAGTGAACGTCGCGGTCACCGGCGCCGCCGGTCAGATCGGCTACGCGCTGCTGTTTCGCATCGCGTCCGGCCAGTTGCTGGGGCCCGACACGCCCGTCGCGCTGAAGTTGCTCGAGATCCCGCAGGCGCTCAAGGCCGCCGAGGGCACCACGCTGGAACTGACCGATTGCGCGTTTCCGCTGCTGCACTCCGTCGACATCTACGACGATCCGGCGCAGGCGTTCGATGGGGTGAACATCGCGATGCTCGTCGGCGCGCGGCCGCGCTCGAAGGGCATGGAGCGGGCCGACCTGCTGGAGGCGAACGGTGCGATCTTCAAGCCCCAGGGCGAGGCGCTGAACGCCGCCGCGGCCGCCGACGTGAAGGTGCTCGTCGTGGGCAATCCGGCCAACACGAACGCCCTCATCCTCGCCGCCAACGCCCCCGACATCCCGGCCGAGCGGATCACCGCGATGACGCGGCTGGACGAGAATCGCGCGGTCGCGCTGCTCGCCCAGAAGCTCGGCGTGAGCGTCGTCGACGTCAACGACCTCGTCGTCTGGGGCAATCACTCCCCGACGATGTTCCCCGACCTCTTCAACGCCACGGTCAAGGGCGAGCGCGCCGTCGACCAGGTCGACATGGACTGGTATGAGCACGAGTACATCCCGCGCGTCGGCAAGCGCGGCGCGGAGGTCATCGAGGCGCGTGGCGCGTCGTCGGCCGCGTCAGCGGCCAACGCCGCGATCGATCACGTGCGCGACTGGGTCTGCGGCGCCGACGGGCTGCGCTCGATGGCGGTCGCGTCCGACGGCTCCTACGACGTCGCAGAGGGGATCATCTCGAGCTTCCCAGTCCGTTGCCAGGATGGCGGCTACGAGATCGCGCAGGGCCTCGAGGTCGGTGACTTCGCGCGCGGCAGGATCGACGCCACGGTGAAGGAGCTGACCGACGAGCGCGCCGCGGTCAGTGAGCTCGGGCTCATCTGAGCCTGACGACGGCACGACCCCCGGTCCCCTCGATCAGTCACCGCGACTGACCTGGGGGAGCGAGCGTCAACTTTGCAACGAGACACACATGCTTGGCCGCGGCGCACCTACCAGGCGTCCGCGCCGATCACGTGCTCGCGCTCGGTGTTACGCGGCCTCCTTGGGGTGCCAGCCGCGGCCTTCCTTTTTGACCAGCCCATCGTCGGCGAGCCCCGGCAGAACCCGATACAGGTAGTTCTGCTTGATCCCCATCTGCTCGGCGATCTCCGGAATCGTGATGCCGGGCTTGGAGCGCACGAGGGCAAGCGCCTCGGCGCCGCGCGTGCCGGTGCCCTTCGGTCGACCGCGGCGACCGGTGCCGCTGCCGTTGCTCTTCGGGCGCTTTGGCGTGGACTGCGAGCGCGCGCGTCGCCCCGCTCCGGCGGTGCTCGTGGTGCGGCCGCCCGGCCCGTTCGTCGTCACGCCCTCAAGCGCCGCGGCTGCGGCCTCGAGACGCTGATACTCGTCGACGAGCGGCTTGAGTTCTTTCAGCCGCGCCGCGATCTCGCTTCGCTTCTCATCAAGGAAGTCTGCCATTCCGTTTCCCCGTTCAGGCAAATTGACAATTACCAACACAGAGCCTAGAGCATAGAGCAGACGGCGGCGCGGTACGTGGCCGTTTTTTAACCCGCTGCCTCCAGGATCTCCCGCAGCCGGCGCAGCGACGCGTTGGCCTCCTTTTCGGGAATCCCGCCCATCATCACGCGCGAGGCGGCCGCGCCGAGCGGCCCGAAGGGCGTGCGAAACTCGTTGCGGTAGTTGAAATGGGTGTGCCCGTCGCGCTCGCTGAGACGGTTCTCAGTCACAGCTTTGGCGCGCGCCGGGCCGGCTCCCTCCCAGCGTGCATAGCGCGGCGCGTCGAGCTCCTCGAGCTTCCAGTGGACCTTGAACGGCACGCCGCGCAGATGCAGCGTCTGGCTCATGCGAAAGCCGGGCCGCAGCGGGCCTGGGTCCACGTGGTCGATGCGGTCGACGATCGTCACCCATTCGGTCATGCGCGCAGGGCTCATGATCGTGTCCCAGACTTCCTGCACGGGGGCATCGATGTCGATGCTGGCGATCACGATGGCCACGGAGGGAGAACCTAGCGGCTGCCCACGCGCGCGGCTGGCGCGGCGGTCATCTCGCCGCCAGCGTCTCGCTGGCCTCCCACTCGCGCAACGCCCGCTCCACCGCGCGGTCAAAGCTGTGAAGGCGCACGCCGAGCAGCCCCGCGGCGCGGGTGTCGCGCGGCAGCAGATCGCCCGCCAGGCTCTCCATGAGCGGCGCGATGAAGCCGGGATCCTCGCCGGCGATCGCGGCGGCGATCGGCGCCACGAGCGGCGTCGCGTTGCGGCCGAAGCGCAGGGTGGGCCGGCGCACGAGCATGATGTCGGCGATGCGCTCGATCATCTGTCCATACGTCAGTACGTCGGGTCCGGCGATATCCAGTGACAACCCGCCGGCGGCGTGTGGTGTCGTCGCCGCCGCGAGCAGAAACGAGCCGACGTCGCGCACGTCGATCGGCTGTGTGCGGTACTCGCGCCACGCCGGCAGCGTGAGGACGCTCATCCGCTCGACGAGGTGGACCATGAATCGAAACGAGCGCGAGCGCGCGCCGATGACGATCGAGGCACGCAGCGCGACCGCCTCGGGCAGACCCGCGAGCAGGATGCGCTCGACCGCCAGGCGGCTGCGCAGGTGACGCGACGGCACCCGCCCCTGCGGGACGAGGCCTCCGAGGTAGACGACGCGGCGCACCCCGGCGCGGCCCGCCGCCGCGACGAAGTTCTCCGCCGCCGCACGCTCGTCGTGCTCGAAGCCGGCGCGGCCACTGCCCTCCATCGAGTGAATGAGGAAGTACGCGACGTCGATCCCGTCGAGCGCCTCGTCGAGGCCGGCGCCGGTGATCGCGTCGCCGCGCACGAAGGGCAGCGACACCGGCACGCGCGCGGGATCGCGGCCGAAGCCGCGCACGGCGTGCCCCGCAGCGCTCAGCGCGGGTGCCAGCGCGGCCCCGATCGAGCCGCTCGCGCCGGTGAGCAGGATGCGCATGGGGGATGCATGGTCGCCTATCGCGCCTGTGCGTAAACGGCGATGCCGGGGTGCGGGAAGGGGGCCGAGCCGGCCCTTCGCGTGGTTTCCTTGCTCGACCCCCTTCGCATCCTTCACGAGGTTGGTGCGGGCGACGGTCCGGCGCGTGCTCAGGCAGCCGCGGGAGATCGTGGTTGCAGCCGTGGCCGGCGACCGCCACTCGGAGTGGTGCGTCGAATGCGTATCGCTCCGCGTGCACGATTCGACACACGGGACTAGCGCAGTACCTGATCGGCCTGCTCGGCGATGAGCTCCGCCAGGGCGAGCGCTGAGGTGGCGGCGGGGGAGGGGGCGTTGCGGACGTGGATGGCTCGCGGGGTGGTTGAGAGGAGGAAGTCGTCTACGAGGCGGCCGTCGCGGGAGACGGCCTGGGCGCGCACTCCGGCGAACGCCGGCTCGAAGTCCTCGGCGCGCAGCTCGGGGACGTAGCGGGCCGCCGCCGCGGCGAAGGCCGCCGGCAGCGCCGCCAGACGCGCCTCGGCGAGGCCCGTGCGCCACCAGCGGCGCGCCATCCGCCAGGTGCCGGGCCACAGCGCCGTGTCGCGCAGGTCGGCCGCGCGTATGGTGGTCAGGCGGTAGGCGTCGCGGGCTCCGGCGAGGAGGGCGGAGGGGCCGACGAGGACGCTTCCGTTGGTCGTCGGGGTGAGGTGGATGCCGAGGAAGGGGAGGTGCGGGTCGGGCACGGGGTAGATGAGGCCGCGGACGAGGGCGCGCCGCTCGGGGCGCAGTTGGAGGTAGGCGCCGCGGAAAGGGACGATGCGAGGGTCGGGGTCGGCGCCGGCGAGGGTGGCGAGCCGGTCGGACCACAGCCCCGCGCAGAAGATCGCGCGCGTCGCCTGCACCGCGCGGCCGGCGCTGCTGCTCAGCGCGATCGCGCGGTCTGACGCCGTCACGTGGGTCACGGGCCAGTTGCAGCGAAGCTCGCCGCCGGCGGCGGCCACGTCGGCCGCGAGACGACGGCAGACGGCGCCGAAGTCGACGATCCCGGTGCCGGGCGCATGCAGCGCCGCGATCCCCGTCGCATGCGGCTCGACGGCGCGCAGCCCGTCGGCGTCGAGGCGCTGCACGCCCGCCACGCCGTTGGCATGCGCACGCTGCTCGAGCGCATCGAGCGCAGGCAGCTCGTCAGGGCGCAGCGCGACGATCAGCTTGCCGATGCGCCGCGCGTCGAGCGCCTTCGCCTCGCAGTAGGCATACATGCGCGCCGCGCCCTCGACGCACAGCCGCGCCTTCAGGGACCCCGGCGGATAGTAGATCCCGCCATGGATGACGCCGGAGTTGCGCGCGCTCTGGTGCGCCGCCGGCCCCGCCTCGCGCTCGACGACGAGCACCCGCTCGGCCGGGCGCCGGCTGAGGATCTCGCGCGCGACCGCGAGCCCGAGGATGCCGGCGCCGACGACGATCGTGTCGTGGCGTTCGGCGGCCATGCCGAAAAAACTGCCCCAAAGAGCGCGATGAGCAACTGCGCGCAGGGGCGAGATGTGCTTCTTCGCAGCCTCTTTCGGGGAGGAGATGGATTCGTCCGGCATTTGCGGACTGTCCCGATCCGAAAACCCCATACGAGCGGGAACCGCCGTCCGAGGCCCCTTGAGCGTGCCCGCGGCGCGTGCTGTGATGGCGCCGAGTTTCGGTGGCGAGCGAGGGGGGCTGGACGCGATGGCCAAGACGCGCACGACGACGAAGAAGCCCGCATGCGAGGACTGCTTCTTCGCCCGCAACCTGCTCTGCGCGCTGTCGGTCGACGAGCCGTGCCCGACGTTCCGCCCCGACAGCCCGGACGGGCTGCGACCGCCCCAGCAGCTGCGCTTCGCCTTTCGCCAGGAGCGCCGCACGCAGGCCGCCTGGGCGTTTCCCAGCGCGAACGAGCAGGCCGCGCTGCACGCCCGCTGACCGCGCGCACAGCCGCACGCCTAAAGTCCCCGCGGTGAAGGTCACGGTGCTGGGAAAGTCACCCAGCTGGCAAGACGCCGGCGGCGCATGCAGTGGCTACCTCGTCGAGGACGGCGCGACGGCGCTGCTCGTCGACTGCGGCAGCGGCGTGTTCGCCAAGCTGCGCGCGGTGCGGGACTACGTCGACCTCGACGCGATCGTGGTCTCGCACATGCACCCGGATCACTACTTCGACCTCGTCCCGTATGCCTGCGCGCTGACCTACGGGCCGCGCGGACACGGTGGTCGCCGGGCGCAGGAGCGTCGCCCGCGGGGGCCGCGGCTGCTCGTCCCGACCGGCGCCGCCGAGCTGCTGCGCACGCTGACGACCGCCGGCTCCCAGCCGCACCTGCTCGAC
>JAHWJM010000012.1 GCA_019348435.1 Actinomycetota bacterium | reverse complement strand
CGATGGCTTCCAGGTACGGGTCGTACAGGATGGTGCCCATCAGATCGAGGCACAGTGCGGCGAGCATGGAGCCCATTGTGCCCATGGCGGTGCGCGCGGCCGGTGCTTCGTCGCCGCCGGCGGCGGGACGTGGCACGATGAACCACCCGACGAGGGGGAATGATGGAGCTGACGTTGCACGGCACGGCGACCGTGCTGCGCCCGGTGCGTCCGGAGGACGCCGAGGCACTCGCGGACCGCCTTCGGGTTGCCCGGCAGGTTGATCACGAGCGTGCGCCCGCGCGTGCCCGCGACCGCCCGCGACAGCCACGCCAGGCGCTGGAACTGCGCGGTCTCGGCGCGCATCGCCTCGGCGATGCCGGGCGCCTCGCGATCGATCACCGAGCGTGTCGCCTCAGGCGTGACGTCGCGTGGCGCGAGGCCGGTGCCGCCCGAGGTCAGCACGAGGTCGGCGCCCTCGCAGAGCTCGACGATCGCCGCCGCGATCTCGTCCTGCTCGTCGGGGACGAGCCGCGTCGCGCCGATCGCGATGCCGATCTCCTCGAGCAGTTGCACCATCAGCGCGGTCGTCGTGTCCTCGCGCGTGCCGGCCGAGCGCGTGTCGGAGACCGTCAGGATCGAGGCGGTTAGCATCAGGGCATGGACGTTACCGTGAGGCTCTTCGCCAGCCTGCGCGAGCATGCGGGCGCCGGCACGCTGGCGCTGAAGCTCGGCGACGGGGCGACGGTCGCCGATGCGATCGCCGAGCTGCGCAGCGGCGCGCTCGCCGGGCTGCCCGACAACGCCCCGTTCGTGGCCGCCGTCGCGCGCGAATACGTCGAGCGCGACCATCCTCTGTCGCACGGCGACGAGCTGGCGCTGGTGCCGCCGGTGAGCGGTGGCGCGGTCTCCCCGGCGGATGCGGTCCGCCTTGCCGAAGTGACCGCAGAGGCCTTGGATCCCGAGGCCGTGCGCCGTCTGGTGGCCGACCCCTCGACGGGCGCGACGGTCGTGTTCTGCGGCACGACGCGCGAGGTCCCGAGCCTCGAGTACGAGGCCTACGTCGAGATGGCCGAGGAGAAGATCCGCGAGCTCGCGGAGGCCGTCGTAGTCGAGCACGGGCTCGCCGCGATCGCCTGCGCGCATCGCACGGGAACGGTCGAGCTGATGGAGCCGAGCATCGTCATCGCGGTATCGGCGGGGCATCGTGCGGAGGCGTTCGCGGGCGCTCGCGCGTTGCTGGATGCCGTGAAGTCGCAGGCGCCCGTGTGGAAGAAGGAGCACCCGGAGGACGGTTCTCCGGAGTGGGTGTCGGGCACGTTGCCTCGGGTGTAGCGGCGCCCCGGCCGCGATATGGCCGGCATGAACCTATGCAATGCTTAGGTGAATGGGCCGTGTCCCCGCTCTCGTCGCCGCGCTCGCCATCCTCGCGCTCGTCGGCTGCGGCTCGTCGGACGATGACCGCGACGAGTTGCTCGTCTCCGCCGCCACCTCGCTGAAGAGCGCGTTCACCAGCTACGGCGAGCAGTTCGACCGCGCGGAGGCGCAGTTCTCCTTCGCCGGCTCCGACGAGCTCGCCGCGCAGATCCGGAGCGGCGCCAAGCCCGACGTGTTCGCCTCGGCGAACCGGGCGCTCCCCGATCAGCTCTACGACGAGGGGCTCGTGGAGCGCCCGCGGGTCTTCGCTGTCAACCGGCTCGTGCTCGCGGTTCCCGCCGACGGGGGAAAGGTCAAACGCTTCGATGACCTGACGCGCAAGGGCGTGACGATCGCGATCGGCGCGCCCGGCGTGCCGGTCGGCGTGTACACGCGCAAGACGCTCGACGCTCTGGATCCGACGACCCGCGCCGCGATCCTCGCCAACGTCCGCTCCGAGGAGCCCGACGTCGGCGGCATCGCGGCCAAGCTCGGCCAGCGCGCGGCGGACGCCGGCTTTCTCTACGTCACCGACGTCGCAGCGGCAAACGGGCGGCTGAAGGCGATCGAGCTGCCCAAGACGCTGCGGCCGAAGGTCGCCTACGCCATCGCGGTCGTCAAGGGCGCGCCGCACCGCAAGGCGGCGCAGGCGTTCGTCGCGGATCTGCTGAACGGCGGCGGCGAGCACGCGCTGCAGAAGGCCGGCTTCGAGCCACCGCCGGCAGAGCAACCGTGAACCGATGAGCGCCACCGGCGTCATCTCGCGCGGCCGATGAAGCGCGGACGCTGGTTCGCCCCGGCGCTCGTCGGCGCACTCGCCGTGGCGCTGACGTTCCTCACGCTGCCGGTCGTCGCGATCTTCGTCCGCACGAGCCCCGGGCACCTGATCGGGGCGCTCGACGATCCCGGCGTGCTCGACGCGCTCTGGCTCAGCGTGCGCACCACGCTCACGGCGCTCGCGGTCATCGTGGTCGTCGGGACGCCGACGGCGTACCTGCTGGCCACGCGCACCTTCCGCGGGCACGCGCTCGTGGTGACGCTGGTCGAACTGCCGCTCGTCCTGCCGCCGGCCGTCGCCGGGGTCGGCCTGCTCGCGGCGCTCGGCCCCGGCGGCATCGTCGGCAGCCACATCGCGGACGCCGGCCTGCGCCTGGCGTTCGAGACGGCGGGCGTCGTCGTTGCGCTGACGTTCGTCGCCGCTCCGTTCTTCATCCGGGGCGCGCAGACGGCGTTCGCCGCCGTGGACCGGTCATGGCTGGAGGCCTCGCGCACCCTCGGTGCCTCCGAGGCGCGGACGTTCGTGCGCATCGCGATCCCGGCCGCAGCGCCCGGCATGCTCGCCGGCCTGGCGCTCGCGTGGGGCCGCGCGGTCGGCGAGTTCGGCGCCACGCTGATCTTCGCGGGCTCCTTTCGCGGCCGCACGCAGACCGCGCCGCTGGCGATCTACGAACGCCTCGGGACGGACTTCGACGCCGCGCTCGCGCTGTCGGCGGTGCTCGTCGTCGTGTCGGGAACGCTGCTGCTGTCGTCGAAGCTGCTCGGCGGCCAGGGGACGGAGGCGCTGCGTGCTGCGCGTTGAGGCCCGCACGACGCTCGGCGCCGGCTTCACCCTCGACGCCGTCCTCGAAGCGCCGGCCGGCAGCTGCCTCGCGCTCGCCGGCCCCTCCGGCGCCGGAAAGAGCACGCTGCTGCGGATCGCCGCCGGACTGCTGCGCCCCGCGCACGGCAGCGTGACGTGCGGCGACGAGGTCTGGCTCGACACGCAGACCGATCGCGAGCTTGCGCCCGAGCAGCGCCGCTGCGGCTACGTCTTCCAGGACTACGCGCTGTTCGGCCACATGACGGCGTGGCAGAACGTCGCCTACGGGCTGCGCGGGGGCGGGCGTGGCGAGCGTCGCCGCCGCGCCGTCGAGCTGCTCGAGCGCTTCGGCATCGGCGCGCTGGCCGACGCGCGCCCGCGCACGCTGTCGGGCGGCGAGCGCCAGCGCGTCGCGCTCGCGCGCGCGCTGGCTCGCAAGCCGCGCGCGCTGCTGCTCGACGAGCCGCTCTCGGCGCTCGACGCCCGCACCCGCGCGAGTGCCTCGCGCGAGCTCGCCCACGTCCTGCGCGACAGCGGCGTGCCGGCGCTGCTCGTCACGCACGACTTCACCGAGGCGGCGGTGCTCGGCGACCGGGTGGCCGTCATCGACGGCGGCCGGATCGTGCAGCAGGGCACCGCGGGGGAGCTCGCCGCCTCGCCGGCGTCGGCGTTCGTCGCGGACTTCACCGGCGCCGTCGTGCTGACCGGCGTCGCGCACGCCGGTCCCGGCGACCTCACGGTCGTGCAGCTCGACGGCGGTGGCACCGCGACAAGCACCGACCGGCGCACGGGCCCGGTCGCGTTGAGCGTGCACCCGTGGGAGATCGCGCTCGAGCCGGCGGGCACGCACGTCGAGGGGTCGATGCAGAACCGCCTCGAGGCGGAGGTGCTGACGGTCACGCAGGTCGGCAACCGCGTACGGGTCGGCCTGGGCGCGCCGCAGCCCCTGGTCGCGGAGATCACCAGCGCCGCGCTCGGGGAGCTGCACCTCGCGGCCGGGGTGCGGGTCGTGGCGACCTGGAAGGCGACCGCGACACGGCTCGTCAACCTATGACGCCGCGCCGCTCGAGCGTCTCGCGGCGAGCCGCGGCGAGGGTGCGACCGTCGCCGCGCGGTGGCCGCGCATGGCATCCTCCGTGTGTGGCTCGCACCGCGCTGACACTGGCCGCCCTTGCCACGGTTGCCGTGCTGGCGGCCTGCGGCGCGGACGAGGGCGCGGCCGGCAGCGCGACGACGACATCGGCCCCCACATCCGCGTCGAGCTCCGGCTCCACCGCCACCACGCAGGCCAAGCCCTCCGCCGCCGACGGCGTCCGGCTCGTCGGGATCGGCACGTTCGACGCGCCGGTCTACGTCGCCGCGCCGCCCGCCGACAACCGCCGCGTCTTCGTCGTCGAGCAGGGCGGCACGATCCGCGTCATCGTCGGCGGCAAGCGCCGCTCGCGCCCGTTTCTCGACATCCGCTCACGGGTCACCTCCGGTGGGGAGCAGGGCCTGCTGTCGATGGCGTTCGCGCCGGATTACGCGAAGACGCGGCGCTTCTACGTCAACTACACGGACCGGTCCGGCGACCAGCGCGTGGTGGAGTACCGCCGCTCGCGCGGCAGGGCGGACCGCGCCGATGGCGGCAGCGCGCGGCTCGTGCTGATCTACCGCCAGCCTGAGGCCAACCACAACGGCGGCCTTGTCACGTTCGGTCCCGACAAGCTGCTCTACATCGGCACCGGCGACGGGGGCGGCGCCAACGACCAGCACGGGCCGCGCGGCAACGCGCAGAACCTCGACAGCCTGCTCGGCAAGCTGCTGCGCGTCGACCCGCGCCGGTCGGGCGGCAGGGCCTATCGCGTGCCGTCGAGCAACCCGTTCGCCGACCGCTCCGGCGCGCGGCCGGAGATCTACTCCTACGGGTTGCGCAACCCGTGGCGCTTCTCGTTTGACCGCAGGACGGGCGACCTGACGATCGCCGACGTCGGCCAGAACGCCGTCGAGGAGGTCAACTTCGCAAAGAAGGGGCGCGCGCGCGGCGCCAACTACGGCTGGCGGCCGCTGGAGGGCACGCGGCGCAACTTCGACGAGCCCGCGCCGAACGCGGTCGCGCCCGTCATCGAGCTCGCGCACGACGACGGCAACTGCTCGATCACCGGCGGTTACGTCGTGCGCGATCCCGACCTGCCGGCGCTCGCCGGGCGCTACGTGTACGGCGACTTCTGCGTGGGCCGGCTGCGCTCCGCGAAGCTGTCGGAAGGTTCTGCGCGGGGCGATCGGCCGATTCCCGGGCTCAAGAAGGTCGAGCAGCTCTCCTCCTTCGGCGAGGACGCGCGCGGGCGGGTCTACGTGACGTCGCTGAGCGGGCCGGTCTACCGGCTCTCCGCCGGCTGACGGCGCCGGCGCGCGTCGCGCATAAGCTGGCACGATGACGCTTGAGCGCTTCGACGTCGCGCTCGTGCACGCCGACAACCCCGGCCCGTTCACGTTGACGGGCACGAACACGTGGATCGTCGGGCGCGACCCCTGCTGGATCGTCGATCCCGGCCCGTCGCTGGACGAGCACGTCGCGGCCGTCCTCGCGCAGGTCACGCGCCGCGGCGGCGCGGGCGGCATCGCGCTGACACACGATCACGCCGACCACGCCGGCGCGGCTGAGGCCGTGCAAGACGCGGCGGGCGGCGTGCCCGTGGGCGCCGCCCGCCGGGAGGGCGCCGACGTCGCCCTCGGCGACGGCGACACCTTCGGCCCGCTGCAGGTCGTCGCGACCCCGGGCCACGCCACCGACCACCTCGCCTTCGTGCACGGCGCCGTGTGCTTCACCGGCGACGCGGTGCTTGCCGAGAGCAGCGTCTTCGTCGCGCCGGACCCCGGCGCGTTGCGCGGGTATCTCGCCGCGCTGCGCCGCCTGCGCGCGATGAAGCTCGAGCTGCTCTGCCCCGGCCACGGCCCGCCGGTCACCGATCCTGGCGCGCTGCTGGACCGCTACCTCGCCCACCGCGCCGACCGCGAGCGGCGCCTGGTGGCGGCCCTCGACGACGGCCTGCGCACCGCCGACCAGCTGCTCGACCGCGTCTGGGACGACGCCCCCGCCAGCCTGCGCCTCGCCGCCACCGCAACGCTCGCCGCGCATCTCGGCAAGCTCGAGGAGGAGGGGCGGCTGCCGGATGACGTCGAGCGGGTGCAGTGGCCGCCGGCTGGCGGGTTGCGGCCGGTGGTCTGAGGGCGTTCGTCGTCCGCGGTGGTTGCGGCTCGCCCGCTTGCTGTGGCTCGAGCGCACCCGAACCTCGTTCATCCCGATCGCAGGCGTCCGCGCGTGGCGGGCGGCCAAGCAGAGCGTCAGATCCATTCCTCATCGCCGCTGTCCGCCTCCGCCAGCCGCGCCCGCGCGAGCAGCATCGCAGCGTCGAGCGGAGACACCGCGCGCGCCTGCGCGTCGTCGAAGATCCGTTGCAGCGTCACGCCGATCCCGCGCACGAGCTCGCCCGCGCGCCGCGGGTCGTAACCCCCCTCCTCGAGCTCGACCGAGATGTTGATGATGCCGCCGGCGTTCACGACGAAGTCCGGCGCCCACAGGATGCCGCGCTGCACGAGCAGCGACGCGATCTCATCGCCGGCGAGCTGGTTGTTCGCCGCCCCGGCGACGATCGGCGCGGCGAGGCGCAGCACGCTCTCGTGGTCGAGCAGGCCGCCGAGTGCGCACGGCGCGAACACGTCGACCGGCGCCGACAGCGCCTCGTGCGGCTCGACCCAGCGCGCGTTCAGGCTCTCCGCCAGCGCGCGTTTGCGCGCGTCGATGTCCGAGACGAGCAGCGTGGCGCCGGCCTCCGCACAGGCGCTCGCGACGCGTCCGCCGACGTTGCCCAGCCCCGAGATCGCGATCGTCCGGCCGGCGAGCGACGGCGTGCCGAAGACGCGCTCGCAGCAGACCTCGATCCCGGTCTGCACGCCGAGCGCCGTCCACGGGCTCGGGTCGCCCGACCCCCCGAGCCGACGCGAGAGCCCCGTCACGTGGGGCGTCGACAGCGAGATCGTCTCCATGTCTCGCGACGAGGTGCCGACGTCCTCGGCGGTCACGTAGCTGCCGCCCAGCAATTCGACGGTGTCGCCGAAGTCGCGCAGCGCGTCGGTGCGCCAGTCCCGCTCGCCGGCGACGGTCGGGTCGGGCGCCATGATCACGCCCTTGCCGCCGCCGAGCGGCAGACCGGCCACCGCTGACTTGAACGTCATCGCCTGCGAGAGGCGCAGCGCGTCGCGCACCGCTGCGCGCGAGTCCGCGTAGTGCCACAGCCGGCAGCCGCCCAGCGCGGGGCCGCGGGCCGTCGAGTGCACGGCGACGATCGTGAAGCATCCCGAGCGCCGCCCGCGGCGCACGAGCAGCGTCTCGTGGTCGAGTGTGGCCGGGTAGCGGTCGATGCGCTCGACGCTATTCGAACGAACCGGGTCCGGTCTCGGCCGCCGAGGCCGACGCTGCCGCCGGCGTGGCTCCCGCCGCGGGCGCGTCGGCGGGCGCCCTGGCGCCGCCACTGGCGGGCGGCGACGCCGGTGCGTGCGACCCGCCGGCGGGGATCTGCGAGCGCGGCGTCAGGCCGTCGACGCCGTGGCCGAAGCCGCGTTCCTCGTCGGGCGCGGCGACTCCGCCGGTGGCCTCGTCGGCGGGATGCGCGCCCGGTGTCGTCGCGGGGGAGGCCTCCGCTGCGCGCTCCGGCGAAATCGTGTTGCGGACGATCTCGGCGGAAGCAGGATCTGCGCCGGCGACGGCGTCGCGTTTGACCCCGGCGACGGCCGATCCGGCGCCGGCGGCCGCCGCCGCAGCGGCGCTGCTGCCCGTGCGGTGGGCCTCGATCGGGGCGCCCGCAGCGCTGGGCGCTCGCGGCGAAGCGGCGCCGCGATCGCTGCGATGCGACGGCTCGATGATCTTGTGCGTCACCTCCGCCGCGCCGCCCGCGGCGAGCGCCGCACAGCACACCACCGCGGTCACCTTGGCCGCCGTCCCACCGCCGGCGACGACGATCGCACCGCCACCCGCGGCCGCGCCGGTCGACGCCGCGCCGCCGCCGGCGGCGCCGCCGACGCCGAGCAGCTTCAGCACCGCGGCGAGCGGTCCGGGACCCGGCGACAGCGCCGTCAGCCCCGCGCGCACCCCGCGCAGCTGGCCGCGGTACTCGCTGCAGCCGGAGCAGTCGCGCAGGTGCTTGCGCGTGCGTCCGCTCGCCCGCACGCCGCGGTCGAACGCGTCGGCGAGGTCGCTGCGGATCTCGGCGCACGCGGTGTCGCGCGCCTCGATCGCCTCGACGAGGCCGATCCGCGCGCGTACGAGCAGCGACTTGACGGCCTGCAGGGAGACGCCGAGCGCCTCGCTGAGCTCGGCGTAGCTGAGGCCGTCCAGCTCGCGCATGAGCAGCGCCGAACGCTGCTGCTCGGGCAGTCGCCGGACGTCCTCGATCAGCCGGCGCAGGTCCTCGCGGCGCTCGGCTTCGAGCGTCGGGTCGCGCAGCGGGCGACGCGAGGTCTCGAAGAGGTCGATCGCCGGCGGGATCGGCTTGCGCAGATGATCGATGCAGCGGTTGTGCGCGACGCGGTACAGCCAGGCGCGCAGCGAGACCGGCCGGTCGCTGATGCGCAGCGACGAGTAGGCCCGCAGGAAGACGTCCTGCAGCGCGTCCTCGGCGTCCTGCCGTGAGCCGCCGAGCATCTGGCGTGCGTAGACGAAGAGCCGCTGGCGGTAGCGATCGTGGATGACGCTGAAGGCGGCCTCGTTGCCGGCGCGAAAGAGGGCGACGAGCTGCTCGTCGGAGCGAAGGCGCAGCAACGGCGCCGTGACCGAGATCCGGTTGCGTGCGGCGGGTGCTCTGAGCGCTCCGGCCTCCATGTGCCTATCGCGCTGAACTGTAACCGGCAGGCCAGGCGGAAGCGGCTGGGTTCACCGCCCGCTCGCGGGACCGTCAGATGTCGGCGTGGCTGCGCAGCGACGCGGCGACCACGATGAGCGCGATGCCGATGCTCTCGACGAGTCCCGGAACCTGTGCGAGAACGATCGCTCCTACGACGGTCGCGGTTGCCGGCAGCAGCGCGAGCAGGAGCGCGAACCGGGATCGCACCAGCCGCCGCATCGCGATCTGCTCGAGGGCGTAGGGCACGACGCTGGAGGCCACGCCGACGCCCAGGCAGGCCGCGAGCAGGAGCGGATCGACGAGCGCGGGCACCGCGCTCGTCACGAGGAAGGGCCCGAGCCCGAGCGCCCCGATCGCCATCGCGACCGCCAGGCCGTCGCGCGGGCGCAGCCCGCGATCGGCGGCGACGCGGTGGCCGAGGACGATGTAGGCCGCCCAGAACGCACCCGCGGCGACCGCCAGCGCGAACCCGGCCGGGCTGCCCGTCAGGTGCACGTCGGCGAGCGCGAGGACGCCGGCCACCGCGAGCGCGAGCGCCAGGACGTCGCGGCGGGTGCGCGAGCCGAGGGCCGCGACGGCGATCGGCCCCGCGAACTCGATCGCGACGGCGGTGCCGAGCGGCAGCCGGTCGATCGCGAGGTAGAAGGTGAGGTTCATCAGCGCCAGCGCGATCCCGAACGCGGCGGTCAGCCGCAGGCGCGCCGCCGTCCAGCGCGTCTGCCACGGCCGCCGCCACGCGACGAGCACGGCCGCCGCCGCGACGACGCGCAGCCAGGCGACGCCGGCCGCCGGCACCAGCGCGAAGAGCAGCACCGCCAGCGCGGCGCCGACGTACTGCGAGATCGCCCCGAGGACGAACAGCGCCTGCGGCGGGAGCCTGTCGGCGACGCCGGCGGCGGCGGGCGCGGCGCGGCTCATGCAGGCAGGCTAGTGCGCGAGGCCGCTCCGGCCGCGCCGCCTTTCACACGATCTGCACACGATCTCCAAGCCTTGGCAGCGGGCGCGACCTAGCATGCGGCTCATGGTGGAGAGGACGCCGACGGCGACGATCGTCGTCGTGGAGGACGAGCCGGCGATCGCGGATGCGCTGGCGGCCCGCCTGCGCGCGGAGGGCTTCACCGTCGAGGTCGCGCACGACGGCGCGCGCGGCGTGGAGCTGTGCCGCCGGGTGCAGCCCGATCTGGTCGTGCTCGACGTCATGCTGCCCGGCATCGACGGCCACGAGGTCTGCCGCCGCATCCAGCGCGAGCGCGCCGTGCCTGTGCTCATGCTCACCGCGCTGGACGCGGAGAGCGACCTGCTCGTGGGACTCGGCGTCGGCGCCGACGACTACATGACCAAGCCCTTCAGCCAGCGTGAGTTCGTCGCGCGCGTGCGGGCGCTGCTGCGCCGGGTGCAGCGCGCGGCGGACCAGTCGTCGTCGCGTCCGATCGTGGCCGGGCCGCTGACGATCGATGCCGCGCGACGGGAGATCCGCCGCGACGGCCGGCTCGTGCATCTCACGCCGACCGAGTTCGACCTCGTCCACCGCCTCGCTCAGCAGCCGGGCATCGTCTTCACCCGCGAGCAGCTGCTCGAGGAGGTCTGGGGCTACGCCCACGGAACGGCCGGCGAGCGCACCGTCGACTCCCACGTCGCGGCCGTGCGGCGCAAGCTCGGCGCAGAGGTCCTGCGCACCGTCCAGGGCATCGGCTACGCGTTCGGAGCCCCGGCGCCGTGAGGCCGCTGCAGCCGCTGCAGTCGCTGCCCTCGCTGAAGCTCAAGCTGAGCATCGTCATCGTCGCGGCGGTGTGGATCACGGCGGTCGCCACGATCGTCGCCGTGCGCTGGCTCGGGCTGCCGTCGATCGTCGGCGCGGGCGCGGGGATCACGCTCGCGCTGGCGTGCGCCCACCTGCTCGCGCGCGGGACGACGAAGCCGCTGCGCGAGATGGCCGCCGCGGCGTCGGCGATGGCCCGCGGCGAGCACGGCCGCCAGGTCGCGGTGACCTCCAACGACGAGGTCGGCGAGCTCGCGCGCGCGTTCAACCGCATGACGCAGGAGCTCGCCGAGACCGACCGCCTGCGCCGCGATCTCGTCGCCAACGTCTCACACGAGCTGCGCACGCCGCTCGGCGCGCTGCAGGCCGTGCTCGAGAACGTCGTCGACGGGGTCAGCGAGCCCGATCCCGAGACGCTGCGCACGATGCTCGCGCAGACGCGCCGGCTCGGGCGGCTCGTCACCCAGCTGCTCGATCTCTCGCGCCTCGAGGCCGGCGAGCAGCCGTTCGACATCCGCCCGTTCGCGATCGAGGGCGTCATGCAGAGCGCGGCGCGCGAGGCGCGACTGCACGCGCCCGACGACATCGTCTTCTCGATCGACGCGCCGCCGGAGCTGCGCGTCGAGGGCGACTGCGAGCGCATCCACCAAGTGGTCGTGAACCTCGTCGAGAACGCGGTGCGCTACTCGCCGCGACCGGGGCACGTGGCGCTGCGCGCGACCGGCGCCGACGGCAACGTGGTGCTCGAGGTCGACGACGAGGGCCCGGGCATCGCCGAGGCGGATCTCGAGCGGGTGTTCGAGCGCTTCTACCGCGGCGACGGGCGCGAGCGGGTCGCCGAAGGAACCGGCCAATCCGGCCAATCCGACCGCCGCGGCGGCGCCGGGCTGGGGCTGGCCATCGCACGCTGGATCGTCGACCTGCACGGCGGCACGATTCGCGCCGAGCGGCGCGAGCCGCACGGCACCCACATGGTCGTGACGCTGCCGCGGGCGAAACCGTGAGCTGAGCGCGCAGCCGGCTCGTCCCGTGGCCGGTGGGTACGGACGGTGCGGCCGAGGGCGCGACACGTCCGCGGCGCCACGAGAACGGTCCGTTCTGCGCCTCGTCGCGCGGACGCCGCGCGCCTCGAGCATCCCCCCAACGTGCCCGCTTGCAAGACATCGGGGGCCGTGGCATACGCTGGCCCTCATGAGAGTCGCGCTTGCGCTGATCGCCGCTGTTGGGATAGCGGCCGGCGGCTGCGGAGAGGAGCGCGGCCAGGCGACGCGGACGGTCCCCGAACCCGTCGGTCCCGTGCCGACGACCGATCCGCGCGCCGTCGCGGTCGCCTCCGTCTCGCTCTTGGAGTACGTGCTGCGAGCCGAGCGCTCGCGCGTTCCGCGGGCCGGCCTCATCGCCTTCGAGGCGACGAACGACGGGACGGTGCGTCACGGGCTCGCGGTCGATGCCCCGGCCGGTCGGGTCAGCACGCGCGCGCTGCGCCCCGGCGAGCGCGCGACGTTCTCCATGCGCTTGCCCCCCGGGAGGTACAAGTGGTACTGCCCGGTCGCCGACCATGAGCAGCGCGGGATGGTCGGGCGGCTGCGCGTCGCCGAGTGAACGCCGAGCTCGCCGTCACTCGTCGTCGTAACCCGGCTCGCCGGGCAGCACGACGCGCGGCTCGCCGGCGCCGAGCACGACGCGCGGCAGCACCGCGACGATCTCGCGCTCGCGGGCGTGCTCGAGCAGCAGGTCGACGCTCGTGAACGCCGACAGCTGCTCTAGGTGGCGCAGCGTCGGGAATACGAGCGCAAGCTCCTTGCGGGCGTAGGCATCCAACGCCGCGCGCGGCGTCGTCCAGCACAGGTCGACGCACTCGTCGCCGTCGACATGCGGCCGCACGCCCGCCGGCGCCCGTGCCAGGAAGAAGCGCGTGTCGAAGCGGATCTCGATGAGCTCCGGCGTGATCCAGCGGCTGTACTCGACAAGCGCCTCGGGCGCGAGATCGATCACCCCGGCCTCTTCGGCGAGTTCGCGCACGGCCGCCGCGCGATGGTCCTCGCCCGGATCGACGGCGCCGCCCGGGAAGACCCAGAAGCCGCCCATGAAGCGCTGTGCCGGGTTGCGCCGGACGAGGAGCAACTCCAGGCCACGGTCGCCGTCGCGCACGAGGATCAGCGAGGCCGACTGGCGCGGCGTGGTCGGCTCGCCCTCGCGCCGCAGGCGCTCCTCGGTCGTCGGACGCTTCATGTCGCGAAGGTATCGCCTACCCTCCAACGCATGACGACCGAGACCGCCACCACACGCTGGATCTGTGAATCCTGCGGCTTCATCTACGACCCCGAAGAGGGCGACCCCGACGGCGGCATCCCGCCGAACACGGCGTTCGCGGACATCCCCGACACATGGTTCTGCCCGGTGTGCGGCGCGCGCAAGAAGGACTTCACGCCCTACGAGGACTAGCCGGCCCCACGCCTGCGGTCGCCGCGTGCGCCCGACAAGTACGCTCGTCGCAGGCATGGACGAGGGAATCCGCATCGGCGTGGCGGCCCAGGCGCTGGGGCTCAGCGTCGACACGCTGCGCCGCTGGGAGCGCGACGGCAGGATCGCCTTCGAGCGCCGCGGCAACACGCGCGTGCTCGCGCCCGAGGAGCTTGCGCGGGTGCTGCGCGAGCGCGGCACCAACACCCGCTCGAGCGCGCGCAACCGCATGGCCGGCGTGATCGTCGACGTCAAGCGCGACGGCGTGATGGCTCAGATCGATCTCGCCTGCGGGCCCTACCGGATCGTCTCGCTCATGTCGCGCGAGGCCGCCGACGAGCTCGACCTGCAGCCAGGGCAGCCAGCGACCGCGGTCGTGAAGTCGCCGATGGTCATCATCGAACGCACTTGACTCTCCAGTCGCTGGAGACCTGATGGGCGCGGGCGGAGCTCGTGCGCACGCGGCGCGAGCTGCGTGTCGACCTGCCGACCGCGCCGCGGACGGGTGACGCGGGGGCTCGAGCGGCCGGCCCCGGCGACGCGAACGTCAGCCGCCGGCAAGCACGACCTGGTAGCCGTCGGCGCGCAGCAGTTCGACGACGAGCGTCCGATGGTCGCCCTGCAGCTCGATCACGCCGTGCTTCGCCGAGCCGCCGACCCCGCAGCGCTTCTTCAGCTGTCCCGCCAGCTCGCGCAGCGCGATCTCGTCGAGCGGCACGTTGGAGACGGTCGTGACGGCCTTTCCGCGGCGGCCGGCCGTCTCGCGGCGCACCTTCACCGGGCCGCCGGCGCTGCGCAGCTCGGCCAGGTGCGGATCGCGCGCCTTGCGCAGGTCGCCATCGTTGGACGACCACACGACTCTCGCATCGCGGCGCTTGGCCATGGTCGGCACGCTAGCGTGCAACCGCGGCGGGACAGGATCTATCGTGCAGGCGATGGCCAAACCCGACTCCAGGTTCTCCCTCCGCCAAGCAGGTCGGCGTGCGATGCACCGCCGCTACGAAGCTGCCGCGGAGGCCGGCGACGCGCAGGCGATGCTCCTGGTCGCGACGTTTCGCGCCGCCGACGACCCCGAGTCCGCGCGCCGCTGGTTTCACCGTGCCGCGGAGGCCGGCAACTCGCACGCGATGTACATCGTCGGCCTGCTGCTCGAGGCGACCGATCCAGCCGGCTCGCGGATGTGGCTCGAGCGGGCGGCGAAGGGCGGCCACCTCGACGCGATGATCAAGCGCGGCGTGCAGGCGCAGGAGAGCGGTGAGCTCACGCAGGCGCGCCAGCTCTACGAGCAGGCGGCCGGCGGCGGCAGCTCCGTCGCGATGTTCAACCTCGGGCTGCTGCACGAGAGCTCGGACCCCACAGCCGCACGCGACTGGTACGAGAAGGCCGCGGCCAAGGGCGATGCGGATGCGATGTTCAACCTCGGCCGGATGCTCGAGTCAGACGATCCCGACGCCGCGCGGAAGCTGTGGGAGCGGGCGGCGGCGGCGGGTCAACCCGAAGCACAGGAGCGGCTCTGACTCGCTTGCGCGGCTGACACACCCATCGCCGGCACCGTCTGCGTCCTCGGGTCGGTAGTACCTAGACCGCAAGCGCAGTCGCATGCGTGTGGCCAGCCTGCACCGGGTAGCTCCCCCGCCATGACGAACGACAGCGACGACACGAAGGACTGCCCGCGCTGCCAAGGCCGCGGCAAGTACGCCGACCCGCAGCGCGGCCCGCTGGTGGAGATCACGTGCGAGCGCTGCCAGGGCTCCGGCAGGGTTGCCGCGGATTCGCCCGACGAGCCGCCGGCGAAGGAGCCCACGCAGATCCCGTTCGGCTCGACCCCGGACTGACGGAGCCACAAAAACAGCCGCCGCCCTCGGTCGCCTGAACGCGGCGGCGCCCGCCTACGCCGACGCTACGCCGCCGCCAGCAGGACCGGACGCGCCGTCGCCTCCGCCACCGACGCAGCCGTGATCTGCACGAGGTGACACAGCTCCTCCTCGCTCATCGCCAGCGGCGGCATGAGCACGACGACGTCGCCCAGCGGCCGCACGATCGCCCCGCGCCGGCGGGCCGCCTGCGTCACCTGGTGGCCCATCCGCGCCGCGAGCGGGAAGCGTTCCAGCGCGATGCCGGCCATCAAGCCGCGGCGGCGCACCTCTCCGACGCAGCGCAGCGGCGCGACGAACTCGTCGAGCAGCTCGCCGAAGCGGTCGATCTTCGAGGCCAGGGTCTCGAGCGTGCGCTCGGACTCGAAGATGTCGAGCGTCGCGAGCGCCGCGGCGCACGCGAGCGGGTTGGCCGTGTACGTGTGGCCGTGGAAGAACGTCTTGAGGTCCTCGTGCTCGCCGAGGAACGCCTCGTAGACGCGCTCAGACGCGAGCGTCGCCGCGAGCGGCATGTAGCCACCGGTCAGTCCTTTCGCGACACACATGAGATCGGGCGCGACGTTCTCCTGCTCGCAGGCGAACATCGTGCCGGTGCGCCCGAAGCCGGTCGCGACCTCGTCGACGATGAGCAGCACGTCGTGCTCGTCGCACAGCGCGCGGACGTCCGCCAGGTAGCCATCGGGATGCGTGAGGATCCCGGCGGCGCCCTGCACGAGCGGCTCGACGATGACCGCCGCGACCTGGTCGGAGTGCTGCTGCAGCAGCGCCGCCATGTCCCCGGCGTCGCCGGGCTCGGCCTGCCACGTGTCAAACAGCAGCGGGCCGAAGCACGCGTGGAAGAGGTCGATCCCGCCGACGGAGACCGAGCCGATCGTGTCGCCGTGGTAGGCGTCGCGCAGGCAGATGAAGCCGTTGCGTTGCGGCATCCCGCGATGGCGCCAGTACTGGAAGGCCATCTTCAGGGCGACCTCGGTGGCCGTCGAGCCGTTGTCGGAGTAGAAGACCCGCTCCAGGCCCGGCGGGGCGAGCCGCACGAGCCGCTCGGCGAGCTCGATCGCGCCCGGGTGCGAGAGGCCGAGCATCGTCGTGTGCGCGACGCGCTCGAGCTGCGCGCGCACGGCGCGGTCGATCTGTGGATGCGTGTGTCCGTGGACGTTGCACCACAGTGACGAGACGCCGTCGAGGTAGGCGTTGCCGTCGGTGTCGTAGAGCGTGCAGCCCGGCGCGCGATCGATGATCAGCGGCTCCTCCTCGCACCAGCCCTGCTGCTGCGTGAACGGGTGCCAGAGCGCCCGCTTGTCGATCGCTGCAAGCGCCCGCGTCGTGGTCATGACCAAAAGCTAGGGGGCCGCTCGGACGACGCGTCGTCGGGCGCAGGCCGGGCAAGTGAACCTGCTCGTGGATGCGGGCGAATACGCTCGTGACCGTCATGCGCCGCCTGCCCGACCCCCCGCTGAGCCTGATCGTCTTCGTCGTCGGCCTCGCGATCCTCGGCGCCGAGATCGCCGCCGCGCGGCTGCTGGCCCCGTACTTCGGCGCATCGACGATCGTATGGGCGAACACGATCGGGATCGTGCTGGTCGCGCTGTCGGCCGGCTACTGGTACGGCGGGCGGCTCGCCGACCGCAACCCGACGCGCGAGGGCCTCTACAGGATCGTGCTGCTGTCGGGCCTGCTGCTCGCCGCCGTCCCGTTCGTCGCCGATCCGTTCCTCGGCGTCGCGATCGACGCGCTGGACTCGATCTCCGCGGGCGCGTTCGTCGGCTCGCTGCTGGGCGTCACGGTCCTCGTCGCGACACCGGTGCTCGTGTCGGGCGCGGTCGCGCCCTACGCGCTGCGCCTCGCGGTCGCCGACGTCGCCGAGGCCGGCACGGTCGTGGACCGCGAGCGCATCATGCGCGAGGTGTGGGACACGAACTGGTACGGCTCGACCAAGACGCTCGACATGCACGTGTCGTGGTTGCGCCGCAAGCTCGGCGAATCCGCGGTGCGAGCCGCGCTACCTGCACACGGTGCGCGGCGTCGGCGTCCGGCTGACAGCACCCCCCGACACATGAGACGGCAGCTCATCATCGGCGCCGCGGCGGTAACCATCACCGTCCTCGTCGCGTTTGTCGTGCCGCTCGGCGTGGCCGTTCGGGTGCCCGCCGCGAACCGCCGCCTCAACGCCGCACAGCAGACGGCGCAGTCCGAGATC
>JAHWJM010000129.1 GCA_019348435.1 Actinomycetota bacterium | reverse complement strand
TAGCGCTTCGCGTGCCGATGCGGTGCATAGCCGCCGACCCACACGAAGTCGCGCAGCTGCCGGCGCAGCCGCTCGCACGTGCGCACGTCGCGAATGCGCCCGACGAGCTCGTACAGCGATCGCCAGTACTGGTTGCGGCTCGGCGGAATGTCGGGCATCGACGCGAGCTCGACGAGCCGCATCGCGATCCGGGGATCGTCGGGCAAGCCGGCCAGCTCGAGCAAGCGGCGCTCCGCCTGCGCCGAGCCACCGATGTTCACGTACTGCACGAGCTGCGGCAGCGCACCGCTGGGATCGATGCGCAGCGCATCCATCCACGCGGTGTGGACGCGACCGACCGAGGTCGCCAGCGGTCGATCGTACGCGGGCAACAGCCGCGTCGCGCGATCGAACATCCTCGCCTTCGCCCGGATGGGCTGCGAGGTCACGGTGGCCGGGCCGCCGACGCTGATCCCCCGCGGGATCGAGAGCCTCGGCTGCGAGGTCCGCTACGAACTCGGCGAGCTGCGGGACGCCGACGTCGTCTACGCGCTGCGGATGCAGCACGAGCGCATGGACCAGCACTTCGTGCCGAGCCTGCGCGAGTACGCCGCCAACTACCAGATCAACGGCCGCCGGCTGGGCGCGCACCAGGTGCTCATGCACCCGGGCCCGGTCAACCGCGGCGTCGAGCTGTCGGGCGAGGTGGTCGACTCGCCGCAGGCGGTCATCACGATGCAGGTCAAGGCGGGGGTCGTCGTCCGGATGGCGGTGCTCTACGAGGTCCTGGCCGGCTCCGCGAGCGACTTGCGCGAGAGGTCCCCGCGTCCGACCGAGCCTCAGCTGGCATGACGATTCTCGAGCCAACGCGAGACGGCGGCTCGGGGGTCCGCCTCGTGAGCGCACCGGCACGGCCGGCCGACCTGCTGCTGCGCGACGTCCACGCCCTTGATCCCCGCACGGGCCTCGACGGTCGCCGCGACGTCCTCGTGCGCGGGGGCGAGATCGCCGAGGTCGGCGCCGCCGGGACGATCACGGCGCCCGAGGGCTGTGAGACGATCGCCGGCGCGCGGCGTCACCTGTTTCCGGCGTTCGTCGACCCGCACGTGCATCTGCGCACCCCTGGACAGGAGCACAAGGAGGATCTCGAGACCGGCACTCGGTCGGCGGCGGCGGGCGGCTACTGCGCGGTCATCGCGATGCCGAACACCTCGCCCGTCACCGACAGCCCCCCGATCCTCGGCGCGCTGCTGGACGCCGCAGCGCGCGAGGCCCGCGTGCCGATCGGGTTCATGCCCGCGATAACGCGCGGCCTGCACGGCACCGAGCTGACCGACATGGCCGAGTTGCGCGCGCTCGGCGCCGCGGGCTTCACCGACGACGGGCGGCCGGTCACGGACGCCGGCGTCCTCCACCGGGCGCTGCAGTACCAGCGCCTCTGCGGCGGGGTGCTCGCTCTGCACGAGGAGGACCCGTCGCTGTCGGGCAAGGGCGCGATGCACGAAGGCGTCGTCAGCGCGCTGCTCGGCGTCGCCGGCATCCCCAGCGTGAGCGAGTCGACGATGATCGCGCGCGACTGCGCCCTGGCCGGGTACGACGGCGCCCGCATTCACATCCAGCATCTGTCGGCGCGCGAGTCGGTCGACGCGGTCGCGGCCGCCAAGGCGCGTGGCGTCGCGGTGACGTGCGAGGTCACCCCGCACCACCTGACGATGACCGACGAGGACGTGCGCACCCTCGACACGCGCCGCAAGATGAACCCGCCGCTGCGGGCCGAGGAGGACCGCCAAGCGCTCATCGAGGGTCTGCGCGATGCCACGATCGACTGCATCGCCACCGATCACGCACCGCACGCGCGAGACGAGAAGGACGTCCCGTTCGAGCAGGCGCCGATGGGCACGACCGGCCTGGAGACGGCGTTCTCCGCCGTCTACACCGACCTCGTCGTGCCCGGCACGCTCTCGCTCCAGCTCGTCGTCGAGAAGCTGACGGCGGGTCTCGGCCTGCTCGGCCTGTTCGTCCCGACGATCGCGGCCGGCGAGCCGGCGAACCTCGTCCTCGTCGACCTCGACGCCGAGTGGATGGTGGGCGAGAGCGGCTATGAGAGCCGCTCAGAGAACTGCTGCTTCGCCGACCGCACGCTGCGCGGGCGCGTGCTGCTGACGGTTGCCGCCGGTGCGGTCGCCTACCGAGAGCGTTCGACGCTGCTCAGCCACGTGGCGGCCGGCGGGGACCGCCTGTGAGCACCGCGGCGACGGCCTACGTGCTGCTCGAGGACGGCACCCGCTTCGACGGCATCGCCGTCGGCGCGGGCGCCGGGACCACCGGCGAGGTCGTCTTCACGACGGGCATGGCCGGCTACCAGGAGTCCGTCAGCGACCCGAGCTTCGCCGGGCAGATCATCACGTTCACCTATCCGCACATCGGCAACTACGGCATCTGCGACGAGGCGATGGAGTCCGATCGGATCTGGGCGCGCGCGGTGATCATGCGCTCGGCGATGAACACCGAGGACGCGCCGGGGGCCGCACGAGGCTGGCTGGACTGGCTCGCGGACTGCGGCATCCCGGCGATCAGCGAGGTCGACACGCGCGCGCTCGTGCGCCACATCCGCCAGGCCGGCTCGATGCGCGGCGGCGTGTTCGAAGCGTCGATGGGCGAGGCCGACGCGATGGACCTCGTGCACGCCGAGCCGCCGATGGCGGGCGCGGACTTCGCGCGCGTCGCCTCGCCGCGCGAGGTGACGGTTCACGGCACCGGTGCGGGGCCGCGGATCGCCGCGATCGACACCGGGATCAAGTCCTCGATCGTGCGCCACCTCGTGCAGCGCGGCGCGGTCGTCGAGCTGCATCCGTGCGCGACGAGTGCTGAGCAACTGCTCGCCGAGGACCCCGATGCGATCTTCCTCGCCAACGGCCCGGGCGACCCGGCGGCGCTGGACTACATCGTCGAGACGCTGCGCGAGCTCGTCGGGCGCAAGCCCGTGTTCGGCATCTGCCTCGGCCACCAGCTGCTGTGCCGCGCGGTCGGCCTGGAGACCTTCAAGCTGCCCTTCGGCCACCGCGGCGCCAACCATCCCGTCAAGGACCTGCTGACTCAGAAGATCGAGATCACGTCGCAGAATCACGGCTTCGCGGTGCTTGGACCCGACGGCGCGCAGACGATCGCCGGCGACGAGCCCGTTCGCTGGGAGACCGACTTCGGCGCCGCGCAGCTGTCGCACATCAACCTCTACGACCGCACCGTCGAGGGCCTCGCGCTGCTCGACGTCGTGGGCGGCACCGTCCAGTACCACCCGGAGGCCGGGCCGGGGCCGAACGACAGCCTGTACCTCTTCGACCGCTTCCTCGACCAGATCGCGAAGGCCGTCGCGTAGATGCCGCGCAGAGACGACCTCCAGCGCATCCTCATCCTCGGCTCGGGCCCGATCGTCATCGGCCAGGCCGCCGAGTTCGACTACTCCGGCGTGCAGGCGTGCAAGGCGCTGCGGGGCGAGGGGTACCGGGTGGTGCTGGTCAACAGCAACCCGGCCACGATCATGACGGACCCGGAGTTCGCGGCGGCCACCTACATCGAGCCCATCACGCCGGAGTACGTCACGAAGGTCATCGAGAAGGAGCGGCCCGACGCGGTGCTTCCTACCATGGGCGGCCAGACGGCGCTCAACACCGCGCTGGCGCTTGCCAAGAACGGCACGCTCGAGCGGCTGGGGGTCGAGCTGATCGGCGCCAATGCCGAGGCGATCGAGAAGGCCGAGGACCGGCTCAAGTTCCGCGAGGCGATGGACCGGATCGGGCTGGAATCGCCGCGCTCCGCGATCGCGCATAGCCTGGAGGAGGCGCGGGAGGGGCGGGAGAAGGTGGGGCTGCCGACGTTCATCCGGCCCAGCTTCACGCTCGGCGGGACCGGCGGCGGAATCGCCTACAATCGCGAGGAGTTCGAGCAGATCGTCCGCGGCGGCCTCGATGCGTCGCCGATCGGCCAGGTCCTCCTCGACGAGTCGGTGATCGGCTGGGGCGAGTTCGAGCTCGAGGTCATGCGCGACCACAACGACAACTGCGTGATCGTCTGCTCGATCGAGAACATCGACCCGATGGGCGTCCACACGGGCGACAGCGTCACCGTCGCGCCGCAGCAGACGCTGCCCGACCGCCTCTACCAGAGGCTGCGCGACCAGGCCTTCGTCGTCATCCGCGCCGTCGGCGTCGAGACCGGCGGCTCCAACGTGCAGTTCGCGGTCAACCCGCAGACCGAGGAGATCATGGTCATCGAGATGAACCCGCGCGTCTCGCGCTCGAGCGCGCTGGCCTCGAAGGCGACGGGCTTTCCGATCGCGAAGATCGCCGCGCGCCTGGCCGTCGGCTACGCGCTGGAGGAGATCGACAACGACATCACGCTGCGCACGCCGGCGTCGTTCGAGCCCACGATCGACTACGTCGTCGTGAAGTGGCCACGCTTCGCCTTCGAGAAGTTCTCCGGCGTCGACGAGCGGCTCAGCACCCACATGAAGTCGGTGGGGGAGGTGATGGCGATCGGCCGCACGTTCCAGCAGGCGTTCGCCAAGGCGATGCGCAGCCGCGAGCTGGACTCCATCCCAGCCGTCAGCGGCTCGCTCGAGGAGCTCCTCACGCGGCTGGAGATGCCGGCCCCGGATCGCTATGACGTGCTGCTGACCGCCTTCGCGGCGGGCGCCGGCGCCGAGGAGATCGAGCGGCGCACGAAGATCGACCTCTGGTTCCTGCGCGAGCTCGAGGCGCTCGCCACCGATCCCGCCGCGCCGTTTCGCGGCGCGCGCACCTACAAGTCCGTCGACACGTGCGCGGCGGAGTTCGCCGCCGAGACGCCGTACTACTACTCGAGCTGGGAGCGCTTTGCGCCGAGGCGTTCGGGCGGTGGCGCTGCCCCGGTGCAGCACGAGGTGCGCCGTGGCGAGCGGCCCAGCGTCCTCATCCTGGGCGCGGGCCCGAACCGCATCGGCCAGGGCATCGAGTTCGACTACTGCTGCGTGCACGCGGCGATGACCGTGCGCGCATCCGGCCGCGATGCCGTGATGGTGAACTGCAACCCCGAGACGGTCTCGACGGACTACGACACGTCCGACCGGCTGTACTTCGAGCCGCTGACGCTCGAGGATGTGCTCGGCGTCGTGGAGATCGAGCGACAGCTGGATGACGCGAGCGCCGCCCGTTCCGGCGAGGCCGGATGCCGAGCGGGCGGCGGGCTCGCGGGGGTGATCGTGCAGTTCGGCGGGCAGACGCCGCTGAAGCTCGCGGCCGGCCTGCAGGAGGCCGGCGTGCCGATCCTCGGCACGAGCGTCGACGCGATCGACCTCGCCGAGGACCGCGGGCGCTTCGGCGCGCTGCTGGAGCGCCTGGGCTACCAGGCGCCGCCGTACGCCACCGCGCACGGCGTCGAGGAGGCGCTGGCGGTCTCGGGGACCGTCGGCTTCCCGCTGCTCGTGCGCCCCAGCTACGTCCTCGGTGGTCGCGCGATGGAGATCGTCTACTCCCGCGAGGACCTCGCCGATTACCTCAAGCGCACGGGCAACGGATCCACACCCACCCAGCGTGAGATCTTTCTCGACCGCTTCCTGGAGAACGCGGTCGAGGTCGACGTCGACGCGCTGTGCGATAGCGAGGACGTGTGGATCGGCGGGATCATGCAGCACGTCGAGGAGGCGGGGATCCACTCCGGCGACAGCGCGTGTGTGCTGCCGCCGCACTCGCTGGGACCCGAGATGCTCGACGAGATCCGCGAGCACACGCGCGGCATCGCGCGAGGCCTGAACACGGTCGGCCTCATCAACATCCAGTACGCCGTCACGCTCGACGGGCGGCTGTTCGTCATCGAGGCCAACCCGCGCGCCTCGCGCACCGTGCCGTTCGTCTCCAAAGCAATCGGCGTGCCGCTGGCGAAGATGGCCTGCCGGCTCATGCTCGGCGAGCGCATCGACGAGCTCGGGCTGCCGTCGGAGGCGATGGCGAGCGACCACGTCTGCGTCAAGGAGGCGGTCCTGCCGTTTGACCGCTTCACCGGCTCGGACGCGCTGCTGAGCCCGGAGATGCGCTCGACGGGCGAGGTGATGGGCGTCGCACGCGACTTCCCGACGGCCTTCGCCAAGGCGCAGGCCGCGGCCGGCGCGACCCTGCCGACGCGGGGCACCGCCTTCATCACGCTGACCGACGGCGACAAGCCCAGCGCCTACGCGATCGCCTCGCGCTTGGAGGACCTGGGCTTCCGGATCGTCGCGACGGCCGGCACCGCGCGGGCGATCCGCGCCATGGGCGTGCGGGTCGACGACGTGCTCAAGAAGGTCGGTGAGGGCTCCCCCAACGTCGTCGACCGCATCGAGGCCGGCGAGATCGCCCTCGTCATCAACACCCCGACCGGCTCGGGCGCGCGCGCCGACGGCTGGGAGATCCGCCGCGCCGCGATCGCCCGCGCGATCCCCTGCATCACGACGCTGTCGGGCGCGCACGCGGCAGCCCGCGCGATCGGCTCGGCGCGCAACGGCGAGCCGGCGGTCCTGTCGCTGCAGGAGCTGCACCGCGACCGCCTACGCGCCGGATGAGGACCCGCGCGCCGCTCGGCCGCCGGCGCGTGCGGGTGACGGCAGGCGACGACGTCGGCGCCCGAGCCCTGAGCGATTCCCCTGTGCAGGGCGAGGACGTCACCGACCGCGTCGCCGAGATCATCGCCGACGAGTCGCACCGGATCAAGCGGCCGAGCGGCGTGGCCTCGAAGCTGGCCGGCAAGCTGCGGCGGCAGGCCGCCCGGCGCCTGGCGCTCACCGGCACGCCGATGCCTCACAGCCCGCTCGACATCTGGGCCCAGGTCCGCTTCGTCGACCCCCGCCACCTGGGTCCGTTCGGCACGCCCGAAGGTCGTGCCAATCTAAGCGGTTCAGGACAAAGCCATGCGATTCAGGTTGGTACCGGAAAATACGAAATTGCCCTTCATGCGGTGGGCGAAGGTCGGCTTCCCGGCCTCGCTTATCGCGATGGCGCTGTCGGTGGTCGCGTTCTTCACGCTCGGGCTCAATCTCGGCATCGACTTTCGTGGCGGCACGCTGATCGAGGTGCAGAGCGTCCAGCCGGTGGCCGACATTTCCGAGATCCGGGCCCGGCTCGGGCAGCTGGAG
>JAHWJM010000128.1 GCA_019348435.1 Actinomycetota bacterium | reverse complement strand
TCCGCGAGCCGGTCGAGGCGATGCTCGCCGCGGCGCAGTCGGGGCTCGTCATCTCCGAGGACCACAACTTCTACATCGACAACATGTCGATCCACCACCTGCGTGCGGTGCTGCTCGAGGCGGGCCGCCGGCTCGTGCACGACGGCGCGATCGTCGCCGTCGAGGACGTCTTCATGCTCACGCCCGAAGAGCTGCACGCCGCGCTCGAGACGCCCGGCACGGATCTGCGCGCGGTCGTCGACGACCGGCTCACCGCGATCGCCCAGCAGCGCACGATCACGCCGCCGCCGGTGCTGGGCGCGATCCCGACAGAGCCGCCGCCGGACGACCCGTTCACGCGCTTTGCGATGAAGTTCAACGGCGTCCCGCAGGCGCCGGAGAACGAGCGCGAGGTGCGCGGCTCGGTCGGCTCATCGGGGATCGTGCGCGGCACCGCGCGCATCATCCACTCGATCTCCGAGTCCGGCCGCATCCGGCCCGGCGACATCATCGTCGCCGAGACGACCGCCCCGCCGTGGACGCCGCTGTTCGCAACGGTGGCCGCCGTCGTCACCGACACCGGCGGCGTGCTGAGCCACTGCGCCGTCGTCGCCCGCGAGTACGGCATCCCCGCGGTCGTCGGGACCGGCATCGCGACGACCGTCATCTCCGACGGCCAGACGATCGAGGTCGACGGCGATGCGGGCGTCGTCCGCATCGTCTGACAAGGCGGTTCTCGCCGCGGTGGCGTTGAGCGGGACGCTGCTTCCGCTCAACTCCACGATGCTCGCCGTCGCCCTGCCCGACATCGCGTCGGGCACCGGCGGCGGCATCGCGGCGTCCAGCTGGCTGGTGACGTCCTACCTCGTCGCGATGGCGACGCTCGGTCCGTTCGCCGGCCGCCTCGGCGACCGGCTCGGCCGCCGCCGCGTGCTGCTCTGGGGCCTGGCGGCCTTCGCAGTGGCGTCGGCCGCCGCGGGTGCGGCGCCGTCGCTCGGCCTGCTCGTCGCCGCGCGCCTGGGCCAGGCGATCGCCGGGTCGCTCGTGTTTCCCAACGCGATCGCGCTGCTGCGCGACGCGCTGCCCGAGGGCCACCGCGCGCACGGCTTCGGGCTGCTCGGGTCGGCGATCGGCGCGTCTGCCGCAATCGGCCCCGCTCTCGGCGGCCTGCTTGTCGACGTGTGGGGCTGGCGCGCGATCTTCCTCGTCAACGTCCCGGTCGTCGCGGCAGCGGTCGTACTGACGCTGCGCTCCCTGCCTGCCGCGCCGGCCGCCGCACCGCCGCCGCGTTCAGCCGAGGTCGGCGCGCGCCGGCGTTGGGACTGGGCACAGCCGTTGCGCATGCCGATCTTCGGCGCCGCGAGCGCCGCCGTGGGCCTGAGCAACCTCGCGATGTACGGCACGCTGCTCGCCGTCCCGGTCGTGCTCGCCGCGCGGCCGGGCTGGTCGGCCGCGGACGCCGGCCTGGCGCTCGCGATGCTGTCGGTCGCGATGATCGCCGTCTCGCCGCTGGGCGGACGCGTCGCCGACCGCCGCGGCCACCGCCTGCCGGCCGGCTTCGGGCTCGCGCTGCTGACGGTAGCGGCCGCGCTGCTGGCGGCGATGGGCGCCACACCCTCGGCGCTCGGTCTGGCGGGCGCGCTGCTGCTCGGCGGCATCGGCCTGGGTCTCGCGAACGCGCCGCTGCAGACGGCGGCGATAGAGGCCGTCGCACCGCGTCACGCCGGTGTCGCTGCGGGGCTGTTCTCGACGGCGCGCTACAGCGGCAGCATCGTGTCGGCGCTGCTGCTCGCAACGCTGCTCGGCCATGGCAGCGAGCACGCGCAGGCCTTCTTCGCGATCATCGCGCTGAGCGCCGCCGCCTCGACGCTGCTGGCGCTGCGCCTCAACGGACCGCCTCGGCTGGCGCTCGGCGAGCCGACCACCGCGGCCGCCGACAGCCGCTCCGTACCGTGAGGTGACACGCATGCCGCCGCGCGCGCCCTGAGGGCGCGCTATCGCGCCGGCAGCGGCGGGCACTCCCGCCGGAACGCCTCCCAGTCCCACGTCTGCAGGAACCGTTCGGCGGCGGCCGTCCCGTTGGCGATCACCGTTGCGCGCTGTGCCTCGGAGGCGCCGAACTCCACCACTCCCACCGCGCTGGTGTCGACGCTGATCGTCCGCCGTCGCACGCACGGGCGCTCGGTGTAGGTCTGGTCGTTGCCGACGATCGCGGTCACGACGACCTGCTCCAGCAGCTTGACGAGCGGCAGCGCGCGCAGCGCCACGCCGGGGAAGAGCTGGGGATCGCCGGCCGGCACACCCGGCACGACCTTGATGCCGATCGTCGGCCAGCGCGGCGGGCGCAGGTCCGTACGGTCGAAGATCGCGATCGGGAAGTTCGACAGCACCCCGCCGTCGACGAGCGTCGTCGGCTCTCCGGTGATCCCGTCGCGCACGACCACGGGCTCGAAGTACAGCGGGATCGAGATGGACGCGCGCACGGCGTCGGCAACCAGCTGCTCGTCGGGATCCAGGCCCAGCAGCGCGTAGTCCCACGGCAGGCGCAGCAGCCGGCCGCGCGTGATGTCGGTCGCGGTGACGACGAGCCGGTAGCGGCGCTCCGATGGCAGGTTGACGTCGTCGCCATCGTCCGTACGCCGCAGGTCGCCGAACGTCCGTACGCCGAGACGCGCCAGCTCGTCACGCACGAACCCGTGGATGTAGTCGCCCTGGTACGCGCCGGCCGAGTGCAGCAGCGACAGGCCCTCGCTGAGGATCGGGATCTTCGGCAGTTCGCGGTCGGGCACGCGCGCGTACTGCAGCCGCGCCATCGCGTCCGTCAGCCCGCGCGCGCCGATCCCGCCCGCCAGCAGCGCAGCGGCGAGCGCGCCCGCGGACGTCCCGGCGACCCGCTGAAAGGCGTAGCCCGCGCGCATGAGCGCCGTGATCGCGCCGCCGAGCCCGATCCCCTTCATCCCCCCGCCCTCGAGGACGAGGTCGGCGTCAGGCACGACGGCGCCCGCCGACGCCCGGCGGCAGGGGGGCGATTGCCGACGACGCGCGCTGCATCGACAGGGCCTACCCACATCAGCCGAGAGCTGCGCCCACGCCCGAGGCCCGGGCGAGGCAGCCGCTGCTTCGCTGTCTGCGGGCTGACGCTGCTGCATGCGGCGGCGACGACGCGGGGTATGAGCCGTCGCGGCGTGAGCATCGACCTCGTCTTGATCCTCGTCGGCGCCGCGGTCTTCGCGCTCGGCCTGCCGTCGAACATCATCAAGCGGCTGTGGCTGTCGGTGCCGCTGCTCGCGCTGCTGGCCGGGGTGCTGCTCGGGCCCGAGGGGCTGGGGGTGGTCAAGCCCGATCGGTTGCACGACGAGCACAAGGTCCTCGAGGAGCTGGCTCGTGTGACGCTCGCGGTGTCGCTGGTGGGCGTAGGCCTGCAGATCACGCGGGCTGATCTGCGCCTCATCTGGAAGCGCGCGGCGTCGCTGCTGACGATCGCGATGGTCGGCATGTGGCTGCTCACGAGCCTCGGCGCCTGGCTGGTCCTCGGGCTCGAGCCCTGGCTGGCCCTCCTGCTCGGCGCGATCCTCACCCCGACGGATCCCGTCGTGGCCTCCGCGCTGGTGACCGGGCGGCTCGCGGAGGGCAACCTGCCACGCTGGCTGCGGCGGTCTCTGCAGGTCGAGGCCGGCGCGAACGACGGGCTCGCGCTCGTCTTCGTGCTCGTCCCGGCGCTGGTGCTCACGCTGCCTGGAGATGACGCCGGCACGATTGCCGGAGAGGCGATCGGTCAGGTGGTGCTCGCGCTGATCGTCGGCGCCGCGATCGGCGCGAGCGCGGCGAAGGTCGTCGATCTCGCCGAAGATCACCAGGCGACGTCGGGCGGCTTCTTCCTCGTCAGCGCGCTCGCGCTCGCGTTGCTGACGCTCGGCGCGGTCCACGCGCTCGGCGGCACGGGGATCCTCGGCGCGTTCGTCGCGGGGCTCCTGTTCTCGCTGATGCTCGAGGAGCGCTACGCCCAGCAGCTCGAAGAGACACAGGACGGGCTTCAGCAACTGCTCGTCGTCCCGGTCTTCCTGCTCTTCGGCAGCATGCTGCCGTGGGATGGCTGGGTCGAGCTGGGTTGGACCGGCCTCGCGTTCGCCGCTTGGGCGCTGATCATCCGCCGGCCTGCCGCTGCGGCGCTCGCCCTCGCGCCCACCGATACTCCCCGTCGCGGCGTGGCGTTCCTGTCGTGGTACGGGCCGATCGGCGTGGCCGCGATCTACTACACCCTGTTCGTCGAGCGCTACGCGCTCGAGGAGTTCGACCGGCTGTTCGCCGCGAGCACGCTCGCGATCGCGGTGTCGGTGCTCGTGTTCTCCCTGAGCGCGACGCCCGGTGTGCGGCGCTACGGCGGGCGGAGCCCGTGGACGACGTTGCGACACCCGTTGACCGACGGCATCGACAAGGCTCCATAGAGACGGGCGACCGGTGCGGGCTGCGCGGCCGCCAGCGCACGGCAACGGCCCACCCCGTGTGGAAGACTGCGGCCGACGGCGGGCAGTGCGCCCCGCTCAGGCGACCACGTTCCCCAGGCCCTCCGGAGGTCTTCATGTCAGCGTTCCGTCCTGCCCCTCGTCGGCTGGCGGGTGTGCTCCTCGTCGCGGCCGCCAGCCTCGCCATCCCGTCCACAGCCGCGGCCCAGAGGGCGCCGCAGCCGTGTCCGGACGAGAGCCTGGCGCCCATCTTCGGCACCGATGGCCCCGACACGCTCAACGCAACGGCCGGCGCCGACCGCATCATCTCCGGAGCCGGCGATGACACCGTCAATGCGCTGCAGGGCGACGACTGCGTCCGCGGCGGCGACGGGTTCGACGAGATCCAGGGCGGCGCCGGTCGCGATGTCCTCTTGGGCGAGGGCGGGCCCGACGACCTGAGCGGTGGCGCCGACCCCGACCGCGTCTACGGCGGGACCGGCTTCGACTTCCTGTCGGGCGGGCTGGGCAACGACCGCCTGATCGGCGAGTCCGGGCCCGACGATCTCAACGGCGGTCGCGGCGATGACTTCCTCAGCGGCGGCAACGGCATCGACTACCTCGAAGGCGGCCTGGGCTTCGACAACCTCGGCGGCGGCGACGGCCACGATCGCCTGTCGGGCGGCGACGGCCGCGACATCCTGCGTGGCGGCGACGGCAACGACCGCCTCTCCGGCGGCCTGGACGGCGACAGCCTGAGCGGCGGCGCGGGCAACGACCGCATCGACGGCGGCGACGGCCGCAACCGGTACTACGGCGGCAGCGGCAGCGACGTGATCGACGCCGCCAACGGCAGCGTGGAGACCATCAACTGCGGGACCGGCGACGACGTGGTCCGTGCCGACTCCCGCGACCGGCTGATCGGCTGTGAGCGGGCCCACCGGCTGACGCTCGTCAGGCCCTGACGCCGGGCGGGGGCGGATGGTCGGTGCTGCGACGGGCGGATGGCTCCTTCCGCCCGCCGCAGGCGATCGGTCATCCGATGCCGATGCTCTCCAGCGCCTCGCGGAACCGCTGCTCGGTTCGGTCGTCGAGCTGGTCGCTCACCGCGTCGAACGTCGAGCGGGCCTCGTCGCGCAGCTGGTCGATCCGCTGGTCGATCTCGCCACGGCTGGCCGAGCGGCCGGACGCGATGAGCCGCGACACCTCGGTGGTGGTCTGGCTGATTTCCTCGTTGAGCGAGGCCAGCCGCTCACGTGCGCGGTCCGTGGTAGGCAGGTCCTGCGCGCGATCGCGCAGATCGTCGGCGCGCTCGCTGGCGAGCTCGAGACGCGCCCTCGCCTCGTCGTCGTCGATGCGACCCTCCGCGAATTCCTCCGCTGTCCGGCTGACGTCAGCAGCGAGATCCTGCGTCTCGCCGAGCACCGCTCGGCCCTCCGGCGACAACTGGTCCCCACCGTCGCCGTCGGTCGTGGTGGTGGGGGTCGTGGTGGTCGGGATGGTGCGGTCCTCGGTCGTCGTCGTCGTGACCTGTCCGCCTGCGGGCGTCGTGGTGGTCGCCGCCTGGTCGTCGTCGTCGTTGTCCGATCCACAGCCGGCGGCGCCCAGGAGCGTCGCGGCGGCGATCAAGGTGAGGATGCGATGTCTCATGGATACGTCAGTGCCCGCCTGAGCATTCCGGCGGTCGCCGGGCGTCAGCGTGCTGACATCCGAGCACCGCAGACGCCGCCGCCACGCGGCGTCGTCGCTGTCATCCCGCTGACGCAGCAGTTCGGCGCAGCCTCCTGCCGGGTAGCTCTCGACTCTCGACGGTGATCTGAGGAGGAGCGATGCCAGCCAGCCGCGCCCGCAGGCTGACGCGGTTCACGAAGGGTTCAACCAACGACACCGATTCATGAGCTGGCCCAGGGTAGGCGCGTGGATCGTCATGGTCGACCTGTTCGTCGTCGTCTGGGTCGTCGCCTGGCTGCTGCTGGGGCTGCGCGTGCATGACGAGGTCGAGGGGCTCACGGAGCTCAGCAGGACGATCTCGAGTGCCGGCGGCGCAGTCGAGGAGACGGGTCGCGCGCTCGGCGACCTCAACATCCCGTTCGTCGGCGACCGGCTCGACCGGACGGCCGCGCAGGTCACCGAGACGGGGCGCGACACGCGGATCAGCGGAGGCACCGCGCGCGAAAGCATTCAGAACCTGAGCACGCTGCTGGGCCTGTCGGTCGCGCTCATCCCGTCGAGCGCCATCCTGCTCGTGTACCTCCCCGTCCGGCTCGCGCGCGTGCGCGAGCGCCGCGCGCTGCGCCAGCTGCTCGCGCGCCATGGCAATGACGCGACGCTCGAGCGGCTGCTCGCCCATCGCGCGCTGCAGACGATGAGCTACCAGCGGCTGCAGGCCGTCGGCGGCCGTCCCTGGGCCGACCTCGCCGAGGGACGCTACGCCGAGCTCGCCGCGGCCGAGCGCCGCCGGCTGAACGTCGAGAGCCCCGGTCGCTGACACGGCATGGCGGATCGCTTCGCTCGCGTCGTCGTTGCCGCGCGGGTGCCGATCGTCGTCGCATGGGTGGTCGCCGCGGTCGCGTTCACGCTGCTGCTTCCGTCGATCCGTGAGGCGCAGGTCGGGGCGCTCGGCGACCTCGTGCCGGCGGGGGCGGAGTCGATCGAGTCCGAGGAGCGCGCGGCCGAGCTCTTCCTGTTTCCGTTCCTGAGCCGGACGATCGTCGTCGTCCGCGACCCCGACGGGT
>JAHWJM010000127.1 GCA_019348435.1 Actinomycetota bacterium | reverse complement strand
GACGTTCGCGGCTACACGGTCGACTGCCACTGGCCGCAGATCGGCGTCACCGTTGAGCTTCATGGCTACCGATACCACCGCACCCGCCAGGCGTTCGACAGCGACCTGGTCCGGCGGCGGCGCTCAGGGCACATCGCCTTCGGCTACGGCGACGTCGTCGACCATCCGCATCGCACGGCCGCCGAGATGCGCGTGCTCACCGCGGCGGCCGCGCAGAGCGCCTGAGCCACCTCGACCGCCGCGCCGACCACGGCGCTGCGCTCAGCGCAGGGGCGCCAGCCGGAGCGCCGCCCCCACCACGTCGCCGTCGAGCACCCGCCGCGCTTTCGGCACCAGTCCGGCGAGGGCGTCGGCCGCGGCGACCACGTGCTGCGGGCTCAGAGGCCCGGTCACCACGGCCACCGGCACCCCGATCGCGCGCAGCTCGCGCCGCGAGGGCGACCAGCTCGCTCGGCCGGCATAGTCGGCGAAGAAGCCCTGCGCGGCGGCGGCGGCCCGCTCGGCGCGTGCCTCGTCGACGACAACCCCCGCCTCCGCGAGCCACGCCCGAACCGCCGCCGCCGGCCCGCCGTCGCGCAGCCCCTGCTCGAGCAGCGTGCGCTCGTCGGCCAGGGCCGGCGTCGCGGCGGGCACGAAGGCGTACAGCGGCGGCTCGACGAGCACCGCGCCGTGCGCCAGATCCGGGAGGCGCACGAGCAGCTCGAGCACGACGAGCGCGCCGAAGCCGTCGCCTACGAGCAGCGCCGGCGCGCCGCCCCGACCGACCGCGCGCAGCAGCGCCGCCACGTCCTCGGCCTGCTCCTGCACGGTGGTCGCCGCGTACGGCTGGGGCACGCCGCTGTTGCCGTAGCCGCGCCGGTCGAGCGCGATCGCGCGCAGGCCGCCCGCGGCAAGCTGCTCGAGCGCCGGCTCCCACGCCTGCGCGTCGGACGCCATCCCGTGCACGACGAGCACCGCCGGCCCCTCGCCGCGCGAGCGGTAGTGCAGCGCCACCCCGGCACCCTCGACGTATGGCATGCGTGCAGGCTAATGGGCGCCTCACGGGCCGGCGAGACCACCCAGCTACGATGGGTGACATGGAAGGTGGATTCGGAGGACTCTTCGGCGACCCCGAGGATCTGGCCAAGAAGATGGCGGAGTTCGCGGAGTCGATGCAGGCTCAGCAAGGCCTCGTCTGGGCCGACAACGCGATCAAGCTCGCAGTCGAGATGACCGTCGCGGCGATCAACCGCGCCAACATCCAGGGGACGGTCGATCAGCAGGCCGAGCAGATCCGTACGGTCATGGCAACGGTCTTTCCCGACGCCGTCGCGCTCGTGCGCGAGGCGCGTCAGGGTCTGCAGTAGGCAGCGGCACCCCGGCTACGCCCGCTGCGCCCGCCGCAGCGGCCTCCGCGAGCGCGGCTGCCTTTTCCGCCTCGCGCTCCTCCTTGCCCAGGCGGACCGCCTCCTTGAACGAGCGGATCCGGAAGATCCCGACGAGCGCCGCGAAGCCGGTCCCCAGCGTCGAGACGGCGATCGTGATCTGCTGGCCGACCGAGTACGCCGCAACGGTCGCGCCCGGCGCCGTGCCGCTGAAGACCTTGACGAGCAGCGCCTGCTGCACGCCCGCGCCGCCCGGCGTGAAGGGCACGACCGCGGCGACCGCGTTGACGCCGAGCACGAGCAGCACGTTGCGCACCGAGCCGCCGACGTTGAACGCCTCGAGCAGAAACCAGAACGCGGTGAAGCGAAAGCACCAGCCCGCAAGCTGCCACGCGAAGACCTCGCGCAGGTAGCGGCGGCGGTCGCGGAGGATCGTCAGGCCCTGGCGCACGCGCGCCCAGAACGCCTTCACGCGCTGGGAGAGCACCGCGAAGGCGACGAGCACCGCGACGGCGAGCGCCGTGATCAGAAACAGCGTGAACTTCGGGTGGCTCGCCAGGAACGACAGGTCGAACGCGTTGAGCTTGGCGAAGTCCGGCGGCTTGGGAAACACGCCCTGGCTGAAGGCGAACGACAGGATGAAGATCGCCATGATGGCGTCGAAGACGGCCTCGACGCAGATCGCGGCGCCGACCGCCGGATACGTCGCGTGCGGGATCGAGCGCTTGACGAGAAAGAGCTTGATGATGTCGCCGCCGCGGGCGGGGATGACGTTGTTGAAGCCGTACGCGGCGATGTACGCCCCCCAGATGCGGCGAAACGCGATCGGCTCGGTCGGATAGGCGGCGCGCAGGGTGTGAAAGAACGCTCGCGCGCGCAGCGACAGGTAGATCACGAACGCCGTCGCGCCGCACAGCAGCGACAGCCATCCGACCTGCGAGAGGCTGTCGAAGAACGAGCCGATGGCGTCGAAGAACGAGCCGATCGAGGCGTGGACGAGCACGCGCCGAAGAGTACGCGCGCTCAACGCTTCGCCCGCTTCTGCCGATACGAGCAGCACGATGCCAGCCGCCGCCGTCGCTTCCCGCTCGCCGCGCATCATCCCCTTCGCGCGGATGGGCGACGAAGCCCTCGCCGGCCGCGCTGCGGCGGGCGACAACGCCGCCGCGAGCGCGCTGTGCGAGCGCTATCACGAGCCGCTGCTGGGCTACTGCCGCTCGATCCTGCTCAACGCCGACGACGCCCACGACGCCGCGCAGAGCGCGCTCGAGAACGCCCTGCGCGCGCTGCCGCGCCGCGAGCCCGGACGGCCGCTGAAGCCGTGGCTGTACCGGATCGCGCACAACGAGTCGATCAACATCGTCCGCCGCCGCCAGCCGGCGGCGCCCGCGATCGAAACCGACGACCGGCTCACGGTGCCGGGGCCCGAGGTCGACGCCGAGCAGCGCACGCGCCTGGCGCAGCTCGTCGACGACCTGCGAATGCTGCCCGAGCGCCAGCGCGGCGCGCTCGTCATGCGCGAGCTCAGCGGCCTGAGCTACGACGAGATCGCGCTCGCACTCGGCGTCTCCAACGAGGCCGCCCGGCGCGCCGTCTTCGATGCCCGCACCGCGCTGCACGATGCCGTCGACGGGCGCGCCACGGAGTGCACGAGCGTGCGCCACTGCCTGTCCGACGGCGACCGCCGCCACCTGCGCGCGCGTGGCGTCCGCGCTCACCTGCGCTCCTGCGACGACTGCGCGACCTTCGAGCGCGCGATGGGCACCCGCCAGACGGACCTGCACATGCTCGGCCCATGGCTCGCCGGCGGTGCCGGCGCGCTCGGCCTGCTCGGCTACGGCGCCGGCACCGCGGCCGCCAGCGCCCTCGCCGCGTCCGCCGCGGGCGGCGGCGCTGCCGCCGCCGGCACAGGCGGACTCGGCTGGGCCGGTCTGCCGGTCGCCGTCAAGGGACTGGCCGTGGCCACCGTCGTCGCGACGAGCGGGACCGCCGCCGTCGAGCTGCCCAAGAGCACCCGTGACGCCTCGCCGCCGCAGTCCAGCGCCCGCGTCGCCGGCCCGGCGGCAACGGCGATCTCGCCCCGGCACGACCAGGTGCGCGAGCACGCGCTGGCGCAGGAAGCTGCCGCGCGCCGCGCCCGCCAGGTGGGGGCGAACCTCCGCCTGCGCGCGCGCGAGCGCAACGCCGACGCCGCCAGCGGCGCCGACCGCAGGCGCGCGTCGCCGGCCGCGCCCGCGCCCGTGCCCGCCGCACCGCAGCCCGCGACGAGCGCGCCCGCCCTGCACCGCCAACCCGCCGCGACCGCCGAGAGGCCCGAGCAGGTCGCAGCCGAGGAACTGCAGCGCGTTCGCGAGCGGATCCTCGACGCCTTCGGCGACGCGCAGGCGACCGCCGCGCCCGGGACGCAGTCGGCGCTGACGGCCGCCAACGCCCTCATCCAGAGCAGGCTGGGCGCGCTCGCCCCGCTGCTCGACGACGTCCTTGCCACCGCCGGACTCACGCTGCCGTCGCGCACGACGACGCAGCCGCCCGTCACGTCGGTCACGAACGTCCTGGCCCCCGCGCAGTCGCTGCTCGACGGGGTCGACGAGGTCCTGCAGAGCATGTCCGGCGGCCGCTGAGAAGAGCGCCAACGCGCCAACAACTCAGCGGTTCCCAAGTACCGCATCACAAGCAGGGGCCCCCACGCGTGGTAGGGGCAGTCGCACCAAACGAAAAGGCAAACCCGTCGCGAGGCGGGCGCGCAAAACCAGGGGCCTCTCGCAGGCCGCCCAGTTGCCGAAGGGGGCATCCATGTCTCAATCTCGTCGTCTCGTCGCCGTCATGGCGGCGCTTGCCACGCTCGTGGCGCTTCCCGCCACAGCGTCGGCCGCACCCGCGAAGTCCGCCGCGCCGACGAAGGCCGCCGTTCAGGCCAACGTCGACAAGGCCACCAAGGCCGTCAAGCGCGTCAAGCGCTACGCGCGCCTCGGCGACAGCAAGGCCGTCGCCAAGCACCTGAAGATCGCGCGCTCGCAGTCCGCCGCGGCGTCGAGGAACGCGCGCCGGATGGCCAACCGCGCCGACACGCAGTCGGAGAACCTCAGGGCCGCGCAGGCGCTGACGATGGCCGGCACACAGTACGACGACCTCGTCGAGGCGATCACCGCGATCGTCGACCAGGTCACCGGCAAGACCCAGACGCAGGTCGCCAGCTCGATCGTCCCGAGCCTGGCCGGCAAGCAGAAGATCATCGACGTCCTCAACCAGATCCTGCCGCAGGTTCCGGCTGAGGCTCAGCCGATCATCGCCTCGATCATCGCCGCGCTCAGCGCCGGCGACGCCAACGAGGTCGTCAACCTCAGCAGCGCGCTGCAGACCGGCGGTCTGCCGGTCAACGTCTCCGCCATCGTGACGCAGGCCCTCGGCACCGCGACCGCGATGATCGACGAGGCGTTCGGCATGATCCAGAGCCTCCTTCCGATGCTCCCGGCCGCCGTCCAGGGCCCGCTCGCGCAGGTGCTCAACATGGTCCAGTCGGTCGTCGGCACGATCGTCCCGACCGTCCTGACGACGGTCACCGGCCTGATCGACACGATCCTCGGCTCGCTGCCGTTCGTCGGCGCCACGTCGGCCTCGGCCGGTGGCGCGTTCGGCCTCGGCGGCCTGCTCGGCGGCATCCTCGGCGGCGCGGGCTCAGACAGCCTCGGCGGCATCGGCACCACGCTCGACGGCCTGCTCGGCGGCCTGCTCGGCGGCGGCTCGGGCGGCTCGACCCCCGTCGCCGGCGCCGGCGGGATCATGAGCACGGTCACCGGGCTGCTGAACAACCTCCTCGGCGGCCTGCTCGGCGGTGGTGGTCTGGTTCCCTCCACATGAGCCACAGCGGCGGCCCGGCCGGTAACTCGATGCGCTCGCGCACGGCGAAGCCGTGGCGGGCGTAGAAGGAGAGATTGCTCTCCTTCGAGGACTCCAGATAGGCCGCCGTGCCGGTCTCGTCACAACGATGCAGTATCGGTGCAAGCAGGGCGGAGGCAATTCCTCCGCCCTGCTTTTCCGGGTCGGTCCCCACCACCGACAGGTAGTAGTGCGGCGCGACGGGATGGCGGCGCTCGATCTCCAGCACCGCGCGCGTCGAGCGCACGATGTGCGGCAGCAGGATGGGCAGCATCGGCAGCATGCGCAGCGACTGGCGGAAGTCCTCGCGCCAGTGCCCCGGAGGCGCCCACAGCGCCGCGCCGGAGCGCTCGTCGTTGGTGAAGATCAGGCCGTGGCCGGCGAGCTGGCGCAGCCGGATCGCAAAGAAGCGCCGCCCGTGGCGCAGGCGACGTCTCGCGTCCGGATAGAACCACGCCGTCACCGGGTCGTCGTAGAACGCACGGGCGAGAACCTCCGCCAGCGCCCCGAACTCCTCCGGCCGTGCCTTGCGCACGCTTGCGGACGTGCCGATGTGCATCGCGCTCCGGCGCCCTATTCGAGCAGCTCCAGCACGCGCTCGACGGGCCGCGCGAGCAGCGCGCGGTCGCCCCGCACCGCGATCGGGCGCTGCATGAGCTTCGGGTGCTCGGCCATCGCCGCGATCAGCTCGTCGTCGCCGGCGCCCTCGCCCTCGAGCAGCCCCAGTTGCGCGACCAGCGGCTCGCGTACGCGCAGGATGTCGCGCGCGTGCAGGCCGGACTTCGCCAGCAGGTCGCGGATCGTCGCCTCGTCGAGGCCCGTCTCGTGGTACTCGACGCCTTCGTACTCGATCCCGTGCTCGGCGAGCAGCGCCGTGAGCCTCTGGCACGTCGAGCAGCGCGACACCTCGTAGATCGTCAGGTCGGCCACCGTGCGCAGACTAATCGCCGCGAAACGGCGTCGCAGTCGGCATGGCCGGCCGCGATCCGACGCGCGTCGAGTTACGCGCCGAGATCTACTACACTGTGACGCAGATTTCTTAGGCATCAAAGAAGGAGACCCACGCACTATGGGCAAGACCATTGGCATTGACCTCGGCACCACGAACTCCTGCATGGCTGTGCTGGAGGGTGGCGAGCCGACCGTTATCGAGAACTCCGAGGGTGGTCGTACCACTCCCTCCGTCGTCGCCTTCACGCAGTCCGGCGAGCGCCTGGTCGGCACCGTCGCGAAGCGTCAGGCGGTGACCAACCCGCAGAACACGATCTCCTCGATCAAGCGCTTCATGGGCCGCAAGGAGGCCGAGGTGCGCGAGGAGGAGTCGATCGTCCCCTACAAGGTCGTCGCCGGCCCCAGCGGCGACGCGCGCATCGAGGCCGCCGGCAAGCAGTACAGCCCGCCGGAGATCAGCGCGATGATCCTGCAGAAGCTGAAGGCCGACGCCGAGGCGTACCTCGGCGACACCGTCGACGGCGCCGTCATCACCGTGCCGGCGTACTTCAACGACGACCAGCGCCAGGCGACCAAGGATGCCGGCAAGGTGGCGGGCCTCGACGTCAAGCGGATCATCAACGAGCCGACGGCCGCGTCGCTGGCCTACGGCCTCGACAAGGAGACCGACCAGACGATCCTCGTCTTCGACCTCGGCGGCGGGTGCTGGGGGATCGTGATCGCCGACGTCCGCGGCAAGGGTGCCGACGCGGCTTCCGTCACGGCGCTCGTGCGCTACACGGTCCGCACGGCGGCCGTCACCGAGCAGCAGCCGAGCGAGATCCTGCAGGTGCTCAATCGCGCGCTGCTGCGCGAGGTCGGCGAACGCGGCGACTTCTGCACGGCCGTCTACGCCCGGCTCGACGTCGAGGAATCGGGCCCCGCCATGTGCGTGGCGGTGGCCGGTCATCCGTCGCCGCTGCTGCTCCGGGCCGACGGCGAGGTGGTGG
>JAHWJM010000126.1 GCA_019348435.1 Actinomycetota bacterium | reverse complement strand
CGCCGCGCCACCGCCAGCACGCTCGCGCGCGCCTCGCGGCAGTGGACCGGCACGGCTGATTCGGCTGCATGCGTCGGCGTCGAGCAGGACAGCGCCGCGACGTCGTCGATCAGCGTCCGGTCGGTGTGGTGGCCGACGGACGCGATGACCGGCACGCCGAGCAGGGCGATCGTGCGACAGAGCGTCTCGTCGCAGAAGCAGAAGAGGTCCGCGAGCGAGCCGCCGCCGCGCGCGACGACGATGACGTCGACCGCGCCGGTTGCGGCGAGGTCCTGCAGCGCGACGGTGATGCGCGGCGCCGCGTGGCGGTCCTGGACCGGCGCGAACGCCCAGACGAGGCGGCCCTGCCAGCCGCGGCGCCGCAGCCCCGCGAGGACGTCGTCGCGCGCCCTGCCGCCCTCGCCGGTGACGACGCCGATCGTGCGCGGGAGGGCTGGGCGCTCGAGCTGCTTCTGCGGCGCGAAGAGCCCCTCGGCATCGAGCGTCTTGCGCAGGCGGTCGAGCTGGGCGAGCAGGTCGCCCTCACCCGCGATCCGCAGGCCGCTGATCGCAAACGAGAACGACGGCGAGGACGTGCGGCTGCCGGCGTAGTAGTCCAGGCCGCCGGCGACGACGACCTGCGCGCCGTCGGCGAGCGCGGCCTCGCCGAGCGCGAGCGCCTCGAAGTCGCTGCGCCACATCGAGCACGGCACCGCGCCATCGCTGTCGCGCAGCTCGAGGTACACCCTCGCCCGGCTCAGGCGCAGGTTCCACACCTCGCCGAAGAGTTGTACGCGCGAGCGCTCGCGCAAGAACTCGCGCAGCTTCGCGGCGTATGCGCCCACGCCGTAGGGGCCGGGCAGCGTGCTGCCGTCGATCCCGGCTGGACGCGTCTGCGGCTCGGCCATAGTGCCGTTCAGTCTAGGTTCCGCGGCGGCCCGGCAGGACGCAACGTGAGGGCTGGCGAGCAATCTCAGGTCGCCTCGCGCGGAAGCGTTGGCGGCCGCCTGGCAGACGGCGCGCCGGAGCGTGTGTCGCGGCCCACGCAGTCGCGCCACCGAACTGTCGCGCACCTGGCTCCAGCCCTGCGTCGTGGCTACGACTGCCGATCCGACGTCCTCAACGGAACGCGAGGACCGACAGCACTCTAGCGCCCAACGCCGCACGGCAACTACTGGAGGTTGTGGCCGCCGCGACCTAGATGAGGCGCGTCTCTTCGATTCGTGGGTGGCCTTGACAGGGCTAGTGCGTCGAGTCGCCCTGGCGGGAGCTGTCCGTGACCGACGGCAGCGTCGTCATGCCGGGGTCGGCGACGAGCCCGCGAACCTCGCCGTTGAAGCCGAGCTCGGTCAGCCGCGCGATCTCGCGCTCGCCCTCGATCCGCGCCGGGTGATCGGCCGGCAGCCCGCGGATGAGCTTGGCGATGCGGTTGCGCAGCTGCAGCGCGAAGTGCGGCGTCGAGGCGCCCATGAGCTGGCGCACGTCGGCCAACGTGACCTCGTGGTCGGGGCGCTGGCGGCTGGGGTGCTCGGCCTGGCTCATCGCGGCAACTTGCCTCTGGATCGGACGCTGACGACGGTCGCGCGATGACGCGCCGTCATCAGCGGGGTCCCCCATCGTCGTCGAGATTACCCGGAAGCTGCTCTTGGACGATCTCCAGCAGGGCGTCGATGCGTGCCTGCGCCGTCACGGAGATCGCGTCGGGCGTGCCGATGATCCAGCCGTGGTTGTATACGCCCGCCACCGGATCTGTGCGGTAGGCGGGCTGCGTGTCGAGCAACTGGCTCTGCAGCCGTGCCGGCAGGCGTGCTGCGTCGTCGAGCAGGAACAGCGGCCCGTAGCTGCCGGCCCCCGACAGAGGCGCGGCGGCCGCCGCGTAGAGCGGCCGGCCGGAGCGCATGAACACCATGCCGTGACCGGGGTTGGCGACGCCCCAGCCAAACGCGTCGTCGCGATAGCGGGCGAACTCGATCGCGTTCGTGATCGGGTCCTGGCCGCCGGTCCGCTTGACGGTGCCAAAGCGCTTGAGCTGCTTCGTGACCGCCGGCGAGATGAGCTTCGACGGGCCGAGGACGTAGATCCGGGGCTTCGCGAGGCCGCGCAGCGACGCGAGAGCGGCGCGCGTCTCGCTCGGGATGTCGTCCTTCGTCACGAAGAGGACCGCGTTGCCGGTCTTCGCCGCGTAGCCGGCCGCCGGCATCGCGAACGACGGGTCGTCGGAGCTTGCGATGATGATCCTCGGCGCGACCCCGGGGTGTGCCGAGCGGATCAGGCTCGCGATCGACCGCGTCAGCGCCAGCGGCGTCGACCCCCGGATGTCCGTCGACTTGTAGCCGGCGGGCCTGGCGACGTTGCCCACGCGAATGACCTGCGCGTTGCCCGCGGCCTTGGAGCCCGCCGGGGCGAGGGCGTCGAGCGCGGTTTGCGAGGGGCCGGCCAGGTTCGTGCCGTCGCTGAAGAGGATAGGCGCGCGGAAGGGGTCGGCCATGAGCGCCGCGGCGGCGACGGCGACGCGCCAGTCGGTGGCGTCGACGATCGTCACCGCACCGGGCTTGCGCGCCGGATCGGGGAAGACGGCGCGCGCGACCGCCGCGGCCGTCTGCGTCGGGTCCGTGCCGGGGACGCGAGTCGTGTTCTTCGTGGCGGTCTCGGGGAAGCCGAGGTTCTCCTTCGCCTGGCTGGGCGGCGCCAGCAGCGCCGGCTGGGAAGGATCGTCGGAGCGCACTTCGCGCCCGCAGCCCGCCACGACGAGCGCGGCGAGCAGGACGAGTGCGATGCGGCCGGCAGGACCGGTGGGGCGGAGCATCGGCGGCACATTAGCGGGCGGTGGCGCGACAAAACGCCACCCGTGCGCGCGCTCGACGCTCGCGTCAACGAGATCATGCGGTTCGAGATGATCGCGTTGGGGGAGCATCGTGGAGAGTTAGCTTCGAAGCGGTCGAGGGATGGCGTCGTGACTGAGGATGCGCAGGCAATCGAGATCAAGGGGCCGCAGGGCGAGCGCTTCGACGAGATCCTGACGACGGACGCACTGCGGTTCGTGGCGCGGTTGCACCGCGAGTTCGACCGTACGCGTCGCGAGCTGCTGGCCGCGCGGATGGAACGCCAGAAGGAGCTCGACGCGGGCGGCACGCTTGACTTCCTGCCGGGCACGAGGGAGGTGCGCGAGGGCGAGTGGACGATCGCGCCCGAGCCCGACGCGCTGCAGAACCGCCGGGTCGAGATCACCGGGCCGACGAGCCGAAAGATGGTCATCAACGCGCTGAACTCGGGGGCGTGCGGGTTCATGGCCGACTTCGAGGACTCCAACTCGCCGACCTGGCGGAACATGATCGGCGGCCAGGTGAATCTGGTCGACGCGGTTCGCGGCACGATCGAGCACGAGGAGAACGCCAAGCAGTACAAGCTCGACGAGGAGGTCGCGACGCTGCTGGTGCGGCCGCGCGGCTGGCATCTGGTGGAGCGCCACCTGGTCGTCGACGGCGAGCCGGTGGCCGGCGCGCTGGTCGACTTCGGCCTGTACCTCTTTCACAACGCCCGCGAGCTGCTCGAGCGCGGCGCGGGGCCGTACTTCTATCTGCCGAAGATCGAGTCGCACCGCGAGGCGCGCCTCTGGAACGACGTCTTCAACATGGCCGAGGACCAGATCGGGCTGGCGCGCGGGACGGTCAAGGCGACGGTGCTCATCGAGACGCTGCCGGCCGCGTTTGAGATGGACGAGATCCTCTATGAGCTGCGAGACCACTCGGCGGGTCTGAACGCCGGCCGCTGGGACTACATCTTCTCGGCGATCAAGCGTTTCCGCACGTGCCCGGAGTTCGTCACGCCGGACCGCAAGAAGGTCACGATGACGGTGCCCTTCATGCGCGCCTACACCGAGCTGCTCGTCAAGACATGCCACCGGCGCGGCGCCCACGCGATGGGCGGCATGGCGGCGCAGATCCCCAGCCGCAGCGACGAGGAGGCCAACGAGAAGGCCTTTGCCGCGCTGCGCGAGGACAAGCGGCGCGAGGCCGCCGACGGGTTCGATGGCACGTGGGTGGCACACCCCGACTCCGTGGCGGCGGCGATGCAGGAGTTCGACGAGGTCCTCGCCGACAAGCCGCACCAGGTCGATCGTCGGCGCGACGACGTCGAGGTGACCGCCGAGCAGCTGCTCGACGTCCCGGCCACCGAGGGCGATATCACCGAGGAGGGCCTGCGCAGCAACGTCAACGTCGGAATCCAGTACATCTCCTCGTGGCTGCGCGGCATCGGCGCCGCCGCGATCTACGGGATGATGGAGGACGCCGCCACGGCGGAGATCGCGCGCGCCCAGGTGTGGCAGTGGGTGCGTCACGGCGCCGAGCTTCAGGATGGACGCACGATCACCGCTGAGCTCGTGCGCGCACTCGAGACCTCCGAGCTGGAGAAGATCCGCGCGGAGATCGCCGACGACGAGTGGTTTGAGAACGAGGGCCGCCCGGGCCTCTCGCGAGAGATCTTCGAGGAGGTGGCGCTCGCCGACGAGTTCGTCGAGTTCCTCACGCTGCCGGCAAGCGAACGGCTCGAGGAGACCGGCGCCTAGGACGAGCGCCCGCCGAACAAACGTGTCGGCGCGGTCGGCACGCGCGGTGCAAGACGCCGAACGCCGGGGCGACCGCGCGGCCGGCCGGGCCATCGCCGGTGCGAGTCCGCGGACCCGGCGCGCTCGCGGCGCTATTGATCGGTTGGATCCCGCGCAGGCGGGCATGCCGCGCCTGATAGAAAGAACGAGACCACCACCCCCCAGGAGGCACGATGGCCGGCATGTCCGGACGGATGTCCACCGTCATCAAGGCGAAGATCTCCAAGCTGCTCGACAAGGCAGAGGACCCGGGCGAGACGCTCGACTACAGCTACACGAGGCAGCTCGAGTCGCTGCAGCAGGTCAAGAAGGGCATCGCGGACGTCGTCACGGCGAAGAAGCGCCTGGGCATGCAGGCCCAGAAGCTCGAGCAGTCCGTCGTCAAGCTCGACACGCAGGCGCGTCAGGCGCTGGCGCAGGGCAACGAGGAGCTGGCGCGGACGGCGCTGGAGCGCAAGCAGCTCGCCCAGACCGAGCTGCAGTCGCTCGACCAGCAGGTCGCCGAGCTGCAGGCCCAGCAGGACAAGCTGACCGAGTCCGAGAAGCGCCTGCGCACGAAGATCGAGGCGTTCCGGACCAAGAAGGAGGTCATCAAGGCCCAGTACTCCGCCGCAGAGGCGCAGGTGCGCATCTCCGAGGCGGCCACCGGCGTGGGCGAGGAGATGGCCGACGTCGGCTTGGCGATGCAGCGCGCGGTCGACAAGACCGAGGACATGAAGGCGCGCGCGTCGGCAGTCGAGGAGCTCGAGGCGGCGGGCACCTTCGAGGACCTCACCCAGCTCGGCTCCGGACAGGACGACATCGACCGCGAGCTCGCGGAGCTCGGCACCGGCGGGATGGTCGACGACGAGCTGGCGAAGATGAAGGCCGAGCTCGGCCAGGGCAGCACGCCCTCGCAGGGCGAGCTCGAGTCCGGAGAGGGCAGGTCATGATCGTCCGGATCATGGGTGAGGGGCAGTACCGCCTCTCCCAGGACGTCCTCGAGCGCGTCAACGAGCTCGACAACGCGGTCGTCGCGGCGGTCGACGCCGATGACGAGGACGCCTTCCACGAATCGTTCGAGGAGATGCTCGACGTCATCCGCAGCGAGGGCGAGCATCTCGGCGACGAGGAGATCGAGACCTCGGACATCATCGTCCCGCCCGCCGACACGTCCTTCACCGAGGCCGCGGCCGAGTTCACCGGCGAAGGTCTGATCCCGGACTGAAGCGCCTGCGCCGGCGGTGCATCTCTTGAGCGCCGGCGTCCGGACACGCACCCGAGATTCGTCGTGCGCCCGGGCTTGTCGCGTTCTCGGCGCGCACGAGTGGTGGAACCGGACCTCTCGGGACGTGACGGCCGGAGGCGGGACGATCGTGAGGGACGGCGGTCGATTCGGTGCTGCGCGTTTGACGGATGGTCAAGTGACCGATGGAGCCGCGGCGGTCGCGGCGCCGTCAGTTGTGCACGCATGTCATGCACGGGTGACGGATGGATCGCGGCGCTGGTTCGATCCGTCAGTTGTGCATGCTCTCGAACCATGGGTGTGTCGAGTGCGCGCGGCACACGCGACTGTTCGACACTCCAGCGGCCAGCTCCACCCCTCGCGTTGACCAGCTGAACCCACTTCATCTCCGCCGCTGGCCCGGAGCTGGCGCGCCTCCCAATCGGACACCTCGAACGGCTTGTCCGGCGAGGCGCCGACGACGAGCACCGCGGTCTCCGGCTGCGTCGCGAACGCCTCGCGCGTGGTCTCGGGCGCCACGTGTACGACGCTGCCCGCGGGCACCGCGTGCTCGACACCGTCGATGACGAAGCGCGCCGCGCCGCGCACGACGATGTAGAGCTCCTCGTGGCCGCCCTCCTCGTCGTGCAGCTCGACGACGCGATCGCCCGGCTGCTCGCCGAGGAACGCATTGACGCCGAACGACGTGATCGCGAGGTGGTCGCGCACGGGGCGCCAGTCCAGCGACGGGTCGCACGGCTCAGACGCGCGCGGGATCTCGTCGAGGGCGACGATCATCGCCGCACCTGCGCAGCGCGCAGCCCGAGCAGCTCGAGCACGCCGCTCGTGGGCACGAACGGGTCGGCGACCGCGCGGCCGCTGCGCACGTCGAGCGCGGCGACGATGCGCCCGCCGAGCTCGCCGATTAGGCGCTCGCCGCGCGGCAGCTCGTGCTCGTCGAGCGCGCTGAGGCGCGCGATCGCCGACTCGTCCGCGGGCGAGGCGGGTCGGATGACGAGCACCGCCTCGTCGTCGGCGCCGAGCTGGCGCCGCGGCACGCGCCGCTCAGAGGGAGAGGCGAACCTGGTGAATGCGGATGGATGCAACATGCGAGCCCCCTGACAGGACAGTCGGCACCTGCTTCTGCTGTAACTTGTAAAACGATATAGCCGGTTATCTAACCTGTCAAGGGTCTACACTGGTGTCATGTCGAACCCGGCCCCCGGCGACCTCGAAACCGTTCGCTCCTTTGTCAATACGCTCGACGTCGACGACGGCATCGAGCTGCTGGCCGGGCCGGCCGAGCTGGCGCGCTGGCTCGCCGAGCACGGCCTCGCGGACCAAGGCGGGAAGGACCTGCGCGTCACCGCGGCCGACCTGCGGCACGCGATCGACCTGCGCGAGGCGCTGCGCGCGCACCTG
>JAHWJM010000125.1 GCA_019348435.1 Actinomycetota bacterium | reverse complement strand
GCCGCACGGCGGTGAGGTCGAGTTGGTCTTCGGGCGCGGGCATGTCCGGCTTTGCTCATACCCGTCCCTGGACGCGAACCATTCGCCACCGCCACGCGGCGGATCAACGTCATGACGCGCGGAGTGCGGATATCGCACCTCGCGCGTCACGACCCGGCCGTCCTCGCGATCATGACGTTCCCATGGCGACCCGCGTCCCGGGGTCTGTCGAATCGGTGTCGCTCCGCGTGCATGATTCGACACACCATCGCCAGGACCCGCGCCGCCCGGGACCGTGGCTGCCGAGCACCGCCGGCTCAGGGTCCCGCAGGCAGCACGCCGCCCACCATCTCGAAGATGTAGATATCCGGAGGAAGCGCTTCGCGGCGCGGCCTCCACAAGCTGCACGGCGCGCGGTAACGATCTGGGTCGCCCTCGTGCGCAAGGAGCTGCGCACGAGCGCGGACGCCCTTAACGACGATCGACCCCGGACGCCGAGAAGCGTGCCGAGGCCGAGGGAGTCGGTCTGTGGGATCGCCGGCGTGAGCCGGAACGATCCGCGCGTGGCGTCAGTCGTTGAGCGACTTCTTGAGCGCCGCCGCCGCCGAGAACTTCGCAGCCTTGCTGGCCGCAATCTGGATCGGCTCCCCGGTGGCCGGATTACGGCCCTCGCGGGCGGAACGCTCGCTCACGCTGAACTTGCCGAAGCCGGCGACCGCAACCTCGCCGCCTCCGGCGAGCTCTGCGGCGATCGCGTCAAAGGTGGCGTCAACCGCGCCCTTTGCATCAGAACCGCTGAGACCGGTGTCCGACGCGACCTTCTGTGCGAGCTCCTGCTTGGTCATTGAGTGCTCCCGTCTCGAGTACAGATGGCGGTAACGCTAGCGGCTGACTCGGCGGCGGAGCGTCTTTTCGCCGAGACGGCGATGGTGGCCAGGCTCTTTGCGCCAGCTTTGACCCAAGCGGCGGCCTCCGCTTGCGGTCCAGAGTTAGCCATGGCTAAACTCACGATATGCCGCGTGCGATTTGTCTGCTCGCCCTCGCCCTGCTGGTCGTCGCAGTGGCCGGCTGCTCAGCGGCCGAGAACGGCGCGAGCGCCGCGAACGTCAGCGAGCGCAAGGTTCGCGTGACGGCGACGACGAACTTCATCACCGACACGCTGCGCGAGATCGGAGGAGATCGCGTCGAGGTCACGGGGCTGATGGGCGCCGGCGTCGACCCGCATCTGTACAAGGCCAGCGCGGGCGATGTCGGCAAGCTGCGCGACGCCGACCTCATCGTCTACGGCGGACTGAACCTCGAGGGCAAGATGGCCGATCTGCTCGACGAGCTCGCGGAGCGTCAGACGACGGTCGCGATCACGAAGGACATCCCACGCGACCGCCTGCTGGCGCCTCCGCAGGGGACCGCGTTCGAGTACGACCCGCATGTGTGGTTCGACGTCGGCCTCTGGCAGATCGCCGCGCGCACCGCCGCCGAGGCGCTGAAGGCGAAGGATCCGACGCACGCTGCCGTCTATGACGCGAACCTCGCGCGCTACCGCGAGCGGCTCTCCGAGGTCGACGCCGACGTGCGAGCGCAGATCGCGACGATCCCGCGCGCGCGCCGCGTGCTCGTCACGTCACATGACGCGTTCGCCTACTTCGGCCGGCGCTATGACGTCGATGTCGTGGCGATCCAGGGCATCTCGACCGCCACCGAGGCCACGACCGCGTCGATTCGCCGCGTCGCGGGGATCATCGCCGCGCGGAACGTCAAGGCCGCGTTCATCGAGTCCAGCGTGCCGCGCCAGACGATCGACGCGGTCCTGGCCGCCGCCCGCCGCCGCGGCGCCGACGTCCGCGTCGGTGGTTCGCTCTTCAGCGACGCCGCGGGTGACCCCGGCACACCCGAGGGGACGTACATCGGAATGCTGCGCGCCAACGCCGAGACGATCACGAACGGGCTGCGGTGAGCGAGACGCCGACACCCGCCCTCGAGCTCCGTCGCGTGACCGTCTCGTACGCCGCCCACCCGGTCCTGTGGGACGTGGACGCCAGCTTCCCGGCCGGCGCCATGTCGGCGATCGTCGGCCCCAACGGCGCCGGCAAGTCGACGCTCCTGAAGGCCGCGCTCGGCCTGATCGCCTCCGATGGTGGGCAGACGCTGATCGAGGGGCGCCCGGTACGCGCCGCACGCGATCGAGTCGCCTACGTCCCGCAGCGCGACGCGATCGACTGGGACTTCCCGATCACCGTGCGCGAGGTCGTCGAGATGGGGCGCTATGCGACGACCGGCTGGCTGCGCCGCGTCGGTCGCTCGCAGGCGGAGCTCGTCGACGCCTGCCTCCAGCGCGTCGGGATGACGAGCTACGCGGGGCGCCAGATCGGTGAGCTGTCGGGGGGTCAGCGCCAGCGGGTCTTCATCGCGCGAGCGCTCGCCCAACAGGCGCCCGTCATGCTGCTCGACGAGCCGTTCGCGGGCGTCGACGCCCGTACCGAGGCGAGCATCCTCGAGCTGATGCGCGAGCTGCGCGACGACGGCCGCTCGATCATCGTCGTGCACCACGACCTGGCGACGGTGCGCTCTGCGTTCGACTGGGCGCTGCTGCTCAACGTGCGCGTCGTCGCCGCCGGCCCCGTCGCCGAGGCGCTCACGCCGGCCAACGTGCGGCGCGCGTACGGAGCCGCCGTTCGCAGCGAGGACGAGACGCAGGCCTCGTGGGCTGGCTGATCGATCTCATCCCGCTGGATTACAGCGACGCGGTCGTCGTGCTGGGGGCGATGCTGTTGGGCATCACCGCCGGCGCGGTCGGCGTCTTTGCCGTGCTGCGCCAGCGCAGCCTCGTCGGCGACGCGCTCTCGCATGCGGCGTTGCCGGGAGTGTGCATCGCGTTCATCGCCACCGGCGCCAAGGACGCGACGACGCTGCTGGCCGGCGCCGCCATCGCCGGCTTCGTCGGCGCCCTGCTGATGGTCGGCATCGAGCGCACCGGGCGGATCCGGCCGGACGCCGCGATCGGGGTGGTGCTGTCGAGCTTCTTCTCGCTGGGCATCGTCCTGCTGACCTACATCGCGAGCACCGACAACTCCAACCAGGCCGGCCTGGAGAGCTACCTGTTCGGGCAGGCGGCGGGCCTGCTCGAGCGCGACGTCGTCGTGACCGGCGCGATCGGCATCGGAGCGCTGGCGCTGGTCGCGCTCGGCTTCCGCGCGATCAAGACGACGCTGTTCGACACGGGGTTCGCCGGGTCGGCCGGGCTGCCGGTGCGGGCGCTCGAGCTCGGGATGACGGCGCTGCTGGTGGCGGCGGTCGTCGTGGGGATCCGCATGGTCGGCGCGATCCTGATGGTCGCGATGCTCGTCGTCCCCGCGGTCGCCGCGCGCCAGCTGACCGACCGGCTCGCCGTGCTGCTGCCGCTCGCCGGGCTGATCGGCGCGGCGGTCGGCGTGACCGGTGCGCTGCTCAGCGCGCGCGCCGAGCTGCCGACCGGCCCGGTGATCGTGCTCGTGGCCATCAGCTGCGTCATCGTGTGCGTGCTCGGGGCCGCGGGCGTTTCTGCTGTGGCGCGCGCGACGGCTCGCACGCGATCGCCGCCGCATCCTCGCCGAGGGCGTGCTCGTCGACCTCGAGACCGCCGTCCACGCCGGGCCGCCGCTGACCGCCGCCGAGCTGGCGCTGGCCAGCGCCCGACCGGCGCGGGCGCTGCGCCGCGCGCTGCGCGATCTCGATCGCGCCGGGATGATCCGGCGCGACGGCGAGCGCCTGTACCTCTCCGAGCCCGGTGCCGCTGCCGCCCACGCGGTGCTCGAGCGCCGCGAGCTGTGGGCGGCGTGGCTCGAACATGGCTCGCAGCTCAGCGTGGCGGACGCCCGCGAGCCCGATCCGACCGACCTGCGCGCGAGCCTCGGCGACGAGTACGCCGACAGGCTGCACGCGCTGATGCGGACGGCGGAGGCTGACCGATGCTGAACGACGACCTCACGATCATTCTCACCGCGGGGCTCGTCGCAACGGCCGCCGGACTGCTCGGACCGTTTCTCGTCCTGCGCCGAGTCGCGCTGATGAGCGATGCGGTCTCGCATGCCGTGCTGCCGGGCATCGTGCTCGTCTACCTGCTGCTCGGCACGCGCGCGCCGCTGCCGGTGATCGCCGGCGCGGCGGTCTTCGCGATCATCTGCGTGCTCGCGATCGAGGCCCTGCGCTCGACGGGCCTGGTCAAGAGCGACGCTGCGATCGCGCTCGTGTTCCCGGCCCTCTTCGCGCTCGGCGTGCTCGGCGTGACGCGCTACGCCAGCGGGGTGCATCTCGATCTGGACTCGACGATCTACGGCGAGATCGCGTTCGCGCCGTTTCAGACGGTGACGATCGGCGGGATCGACGTCGCGCGCTCGATCGTCCTGCTCGGCACCGTCGCGCTGTGCAACCTCGCGCTCGTCACGCTGCTGTGGAAGGAGTACAAGGCGACGACGTTCGACCCGCTGTTCTCGCGTACGATCGGCATCTCGCCGGCGTTGCTCTCGCGGTTGCTGCTGATCGCGGTGGCGATCACCGCGGTCACGGCGTTCGAGTCCGTCGGGGCGATCCTCGTCGTCACCATGCTCATCGTTCCCGCTGCCGCTGCCTATCTGCTGACCAACCGCCTCTGGGCGATGGTCGTCGTGACGGTCGCGCTGGGCTGGGTGAGCGCGCTCGGCGGCCATACCGCCGCCACGGCGGTGGATGCGTCGATCGCGGGCGCGATGGGTCTCGTCGCGGCGGTCTGCTTCGCGCTGGCGCTCGTCGCGTCGCCGCGGTACGGGCTGCTCGCGCGCGCCATCCAGCGTCGCCGCCGGCGGCGCGATCTGCACGCGGCGCTGGCGGCGGGGCGCTGATGGCCATGGAGTCGACAGCGGCGCGCAGCAGCGCGATCGAGGACTACGCGAAGTCGATCTACTCGCTGCAGCAGCGCGCGTCCGGCGGGGCGGTTCCGACGAATGCGCTCGCCGAGCGCTGCGGCGTCACGCCCGCGTCGGCGTCGGCGATGGTCAAGAAGCTGGCCGAGCGCGGGCTCGCGATCCACGAGCCCTACCACGGGGTGCGCCTGACGCCGCCCGGCGAGCGGCTCGCACTGGAGACGCTGCGCCATCACCGGCTGCTCGAGCTCTACCTCGCCGAGCACCTCGACGTGCCGTGGGACCGCGTCCACGAGGAGGCCGAGGCGCTCGAGCACGTTCTCTCCGAGTTCCTCGAAGCCCGCATCGCGGCGAAGCTCGGCCACCCCACCCACGATCCGCACGGCGACCCGATTCCCGACCACGACCTCGTCATCGACGAGGGCCAGACGGAGGCGCTCGACAGCCTGCCGGTCGGCGCCGGCGGGCGATTCGTGCGGGTGTCGGACTCCGATCCCGAGATGCTGCGCTACCTCGACGAGCGCGGGATCGCGATCGGCGACCGCTGCGAGGTCAGCGCGCGCCAGCCGTTCGACGGCCCGCTGACGGTGCGCTTCGGCGACGCGGAGCACGTGCTCGGCGGAACGCTTGCGGGCGCGATGCGCATCGAGCTCGACAGCTGATCGCGGCGGCGGCCGCGCGGGACGGTCGGCAGGCGACCGGCCGCGCTGGCGCTCAGACCGTCTGCTCGCGAACGTCGGTCTACCGCAGCAGCGCTTCTACTTGCGACCGAGCCGCACGGGGACGGCTCGTGGTGCTCGGGCCGGGCCGCCGGGCTAACCGGCGTGGGTACCGCAGCCGCCTCCGCCGCAGCAGCCCAGGGCGGCCATCGCCGAGCCGACGTCGCGCTGGGTCGCTTCGCAGGAGGTGCAGGAGAAATCGTAGATCGGCACGAAGCGATCGTGGCGTCCGGGAGACCTTCTGTCAGTCGCCGCCGGCGCTCTCACGCGGGCGCGTCGTCGGCGGCCTGGTAGGGCCGCGGATCGGAGTCGTCGATCGAGACGATGCAGGAGGGCGGGCAGCCGAGCGGCAGCAGCAGCTGCTCGCCGGTCCACCACCAGGCTTCGACCTTGGCGACCATCGCGTCGGGGACGTCGAGCTCGAAGACGACGCAGGCGTCGGCGCCGATCGTGATCGCGCGGTCAAAGGCGTAGTCCTGCGAGAGCGCCTTGTTGGGAGCCACGTAGGTGCCCGGACGCAGGCCCTCCTCGATGATCCCGGCTCGGCACTCGACGGTGGTTCCGTGGTAGACGATCATGGCTCACTCGATTGTGACGCATCGGCGCCGGGCGGCGGTTCGGGAACCCTTCGATACCGTCCGCTCCATGGGCGCCGAACCGAAGCGGATCTCGATCGAGGAGGCCCGGCGGCTCGTGCTCGAGCGCGTCGCCCGCCTGGAGGGCGAGGACGTTGCGCTCGACGACGCGCTCGGACGTGTGCTCGCGCAGGACGCCGTTGCGCCCAGCGACCTGCCGCCGTTTGACTCCTCGGCCATGGACGGCTTCGCCGTCGTAGCGAGCGACACCGATGACGCTCCCGTCGCGCTGAGGATCATCGGCGAGGCGCGCGCGGGCGCGCTCGCGCCCGATCGCGTCACGCACGGGACGGCGATCCGCGTGTCGACCGGCGCGGTGATGCCCGAGGGCGCCGACGCCGTGGTGCGTCAGGAGCTCACGGAGATCGAGGACGGCGCGGTGATCGTCCACGAGGACGTCGCCGCCGGCAACGACGTGCGGTACGCCGGCGAGGACATCCCGGCGGGCGAGACGATCCTGCACGCCGGCACGCTGCTCGGCGCAGCGGAGATCGGCGCGCTCGCCGTCGTGAACGTCGCGCGGCCCGTCGTCGTGCGCCGGCCGCGGATCGCGCTCGTCTCCACCGGCGACGAGCTCGTCTCGCCCGGGCCCGAGCTCGAGCCCGGTCAGATCCGCGACGGCAACGCGCCCGCCCTGACGGCCGCGACGCGCGCGGCGGGAGGCAAGGTCGTGACGAGCGTGCGCGTGGGCGATGACCGTGCGGCGACGATCGCAACGCTCGGGGAGGCCCTGGAGGGCGGCGACATCGTCGTCACCGTCGGCGGCGTCTCCGTCGGACCGCACGATCACGTGCGCCCGGCGCTCGAGGAGCTGGGGGCTGAGCGGGTCTTCTGCCGCGTGAGCCTCAAGCCCGGCGGCCAGGTCTGCTTCTATGTCACGGCCTCCGGCGGCCTGGCCTTCGCATTGCCCGGCAACCCCGCTTCCGCGCTGACGGCCTTTCGCGTGCTCGTCGTGCCGGCGATCTACGCGATGCTCGGTCGCAGCCTCACGCTGCACACCGCGCGCGGCGTCGCCGAGACCGACCTGATCGGGACGATCGGCCGCACATCGGTGATCCGCTGCACGGCGAAGATGCACGACGACGGCTGGCACGTCACGCCCAACGGCGACCAGCGCTC
>JAHWJM010000124.1 GCA_019348435.1 Actinomycetota bacterium | reverse complement strand
TCTGTCCGGGCATCTCTCCCAGGACGCTCGCGATGGTCTCGGCCTCGTTGTAGGCGGGGATGACGACCGCCACCGCGCCGCGCAGAGACGCTGCGGCGTCATCGTCGAGTCGCCGGAGAGCCATGTAGTCGACCAAGTCACCCAGTTCGTTCGACAGCTGATCGTCGCGAGAGAACCCACGGAACAAGAGACCGAGCGTGAAGAGATTGGAGATGACGAGCAGACCGACGATCCGCCGCTCGCCGCCGGGACGGAAGCCGAGAGCGCCGAGGATCGGGTCCAAGAGATCAGGAGCGACCGCCGCGACTGCAAGTCCGGCGGTGACCGCGCCGATCGCCACCATCTCCTCGCCGAGCACGCTGGTCCAGCCACGCGCGCTGGCGTTGATCGGCTTGCCGGTCAGCGGGTCGGTCACCGGCGCGACGCTGTGCAGGCAGTCCGCCTCGTCGTCGACGGCGGGCTGGTAGCCGTAGCCCTTGACCGTCACCGCGTGGACGATGACCGGCCCGCCGAACGCCTTGGCCCGGCGCAGCGCGGCCTCCATGGCGGCCGTGTCGTGCCCGTCGATCGGCCCGTCGTACTTCAGCCCGAGATCCTCGAACAGCACCTGCGGCTGCAGGAAGTCCTTGATGCCCCTCTTGAGCCCGTGCAGGGCGGTGTAGACCGGGCCGCCGAGCAGCGGGGTCGCGTTGAGGTCCAGCCCGATCCCGAGCGCCTGCGTGAGCTTGCCCGGCCCCGAGCACAGCTCGGTGGGCGTGTCGCGGCCGCGGCGCTCGACCATGAGGTGCATGCCCGCGAGCGGCTCGAGCGCGCGGATCAAGACCGCCGCGCCGACGCCCGCCGGCTCGACGACGACGTTCAGCAGCGCGTGGATGCCGTAGGAGCGGTAGACGTAGGCGATGCCCGGCGCTTCGAAGAGCGTGCGCGTGCGAGGCGTGAGGCCGACGTACGCGTGGCAGGCGGGCTCGGCCTCGTGATAGGCCTCGGTCTCGACGATCACGCCGCTGCACTCGCCGTGGGTGATCGTGCAGCCCACGAGCGCGACGGCGGCCTCCACGACCGGCAGCTCCAGGGCGCGCAGGTGGCGATCGCCGGGCGCCGTCATCGCGAGGATCTGGCGTCGAGCACGATCGCTGCCGTGGTCGGGCAATCGCGCGATCCTCAGCCGGCGCCGGCGGCGAGCGCCGCGCGGGCGGCGGCGAGCTGCTCGCGCACGCGCGCCAGCGACGTACCGCCCTCGCTGACCTTGGACTCAAGCCACGCACGCTGTTCGAGCAGCGCGCGAAACGCCGGCGGGTGCAGCCGCGCGGAGGCCGCCGCCAGCTCGCCGTCGGTGAGGTCGCCGAGGCAGCGGCCGGAGTCGACGGCGACGCGTACGAGGCCGGCGACGATGCCATGGCACTCGCGAAACGGCACGCCCTGCTTGACGAGGTGGTCGGCGACATCGGTCGCGGCGATCAGGTCGTCCGACGCGGCGGCCGACATGCGGTCGCGGTTGAATCGCGCGCCGCCGATCATCCCCGCGGCCGAGGCGAGGCAGAGGTCGAGCGTGTCGACTGCGTCGAAGAGGTGCTCCTTGTCCTCCTGCAGGTCCTTGTTGTACGTCAGGGGCAGGGCGTGCATCACGCCGTGCAGCGCGCCGAGGTGCGCGACGATGCGCGGTGCCTTGGCGCGCAGGAGCTCGGCGGCGTCCGGGTTCTTCTTCTGGGGCATGATCGACGAGCCTGACGTCCAGGCGTCCGACAGCGTCACGAAGCCGAACTCCTCGCTGGACCACAGCACGAGCTCGGCACCGAGGCGGCTGAGGTGGGTCGCGCAGGTCGCGGCCGCCGCGAGGTAATCGAGCACGAAGTCGCGGTTGGAGACCGCGTCGATCGAGTTGGGCGCGACGCGGTCGAAGCCCAGCTCGGCAGCGACGGCGCCGCGGTCGGTGTCGAAGTTCACGCCCGCCAGGGCGCCGGCGCCAAGCGGCAGCGCCGCCGTCTGGCCGGCCGCGAACGCGAAGCGCTCGCGGTCGCGCAGCAGCATCCAGACGTAGGCGAGCAGGTGGTGGGAGAGGTAGACCGGCTGCGCGCGCTGCAGGTGCGTGTAGCCCGGCAGCGGCCAGTCCAGATGCGCCTCGGCGGCATCCAGCAGCGTCGCAGCCAGGGCATCGATCGCGCGCGTGGCGTGGCCGGCGCCGTCGCGTGTGAAGAGCGCCACGTCGGTGGCAACCTGATCGTTGCGCGAGCGAGCCGTGTGCAGCTTGCCTCCGACGGCGCCGGCGAGCTGCGTGACGCGCCGCTCGACCGCCATGTGGATGTCCTCGTCGTCATCCTCGAAGACGAACGTCCCCCCAGCGAGCTCCGCCTCGACGGCGCTCAGCGCCGCGAGCAGCTCGTCGCGCTCGTTGTCGCCGATGATCGCCTGCTTGGCGAGCATGCGCGCGTGGGCGCGCGAGCCCTGGATGTCGTACGGCCACAGGCGCTGATCGAACGACAGCGACGTGTTCAGGCGCCGGAAGATCGGATCCTGCGGTTCGGAGAAGCGCGACATTCGCGGCGAGTCTAAGGAGCTAGCCTCCCCCGCGTGGCCGCGCAGCGTTACGAGCAGGAGGACTACTCACGGCCGCCCGGCTCGATCGAGGTCGTGCTCGTGCGCCACGGCGCATCGCAGGCGGCCGTCGAGGACCAGCCCTTCGAGCTGCTCGAGGGGCAGGCGGACCCGCCCCTCTCACCCGCCGGTGAGCGCCAGGCGCAGGCCGTCGCAGAGCATCTCGCCGGCGAGCCGCTCGCGGCCATCTACGTCACGCCGCTGCGCCGCACCGCGCAGACGGCGGCGCCCCTTGCGAAGCTGACGGGGCTCGGACCCGTCGTCGTGCCCGAGCTGCGCGAGGTTCATCTCGGCGAGCTCGACGGCGGCGCGTTCCGGATCGCCGTGCGCCGCCGCGACCCGCGCGTGGCGGAGGTCTTCCGCGCGCAGCGCTGGGACGTCATCCCGGGTGCCGAGACGATGGAGGCCTTCCAGGCGCGCACGCGGTCGGGCCTGCAGCGCATCGCCGAAGGTCTGCCCCCGGGCGCCACCGTTGCCGCCGTCGTCCACGGCGGAGTCATCGGCGAGCTGTGCCGCCAGGCGAGCGGTAGCCGGCCCTTCGCCTTCGTGCACGCCGACAACGGATCGCTGACGCGGCTCGTGCTGCTGCCCGAGCCGCAGCGCCACTGGTGGATCCGCAGCTTCAACGAGGCGGCGCATCTGCGCGTGTAACTCCCAGCGGGAGTCAAGATCCCAGCTTGCGAGGAGGGCACCCGGCGCGAGCGCGCAGGGCGAAGCGGTGGGTGGCGAAACCGCCGTTCAGCGGCCGAGGACGTGGCGAAGCGTCGTCGCGACGCGCTCGATCTGCCCCTCCGTGAGCTCCGGGAAGAACGGCAGCGCGACGGAGCGCGCGGCGACGTCCTCGCAGACCGGGAAGTCGCCCTCGCGATGGCCGAAGGACTCGCGGTAGAACGTCATGAGGTGGATGGCCGGCAGGTAGGGCTTGGACTGCACCCCGCGCTCGCGCAGGGCGCCTATCGTGGCGTCGCGGTCCGTGCCCCGCGGAAGCTGCACGACGAAGACGAACCAGCCGCGCACGTTCCCCCCGCTGTCCTCGCAGGGCAGCTCGAGCCCTTCGATTCCGGCGAGCGCCTCGCGGTAGCGCGCCGCCACGCGGGCACGGCCGGCGAGCATCGCGTCCAGGCGATCGAGTTGCGCGAGCCCGATCGCGCAGGCGATGTCGCTCAGGCGGTAGTTGAAGCCGAGCCGGTCGAAGTCCAGCCAGCCCATGTCGGCGGCGCGGCCCTGGTTTCGCTCCGAGTCGATCTGCGCCTTGATCGCCGCGTCAGCCGTCGTGACCATGCCGCCCTCGCCCGTCGTGAGCTGCTTGTTGGCGTAGAAGCCGAACACCGCCGGATGGCCGCGCCCGCCGACCGGCGTCCGGTCGGCGTGCACCGCGCCGAGCGCCTCGCAGGCATCCTCGACGATCGGCAGGCCGAGCGCTTCGAAGGCCGGCAGGTCGGCGGGATAGCCGAAGATGTGGATCGGCAGCAGCGCGGTCGTGCGATCGGTGATGGCCGCGGCCGCGGCCGCGGGATCCAGGTTCAGCGTGTGCGGGTCGATGTCGGCGAACACCGGTCGCGCGCGCTCGAAGAGCGGGGCGTTGGCGCTGGCCGGAAACGAGAACGGCGACGTGACCACCTCGTCGCCATCGCGCACCCCGGCGGCGCGCAGGGCCAGGTGCAGCCCGGCGGTCCCGCTGGAGACCGCGCAAGCGTGGGGCACTCCGAGGCGCGCCGCAAAGGCCTGCTCGAACGCCGGTACGCGCGGCCCGAGCGAGAGCTGCCCGGAGCGCAGGACCTCGATCACCGCCGCCTCCTCGGGCTCGCCCAGCACCGGCCGCGCGAGCGGGACCTCCTCCTGCTCGGGCACGCCCGCCCCTATGGCGCCGCGGCGCCGCGGACCCGGCTGGGCTGCTCGGCGTACTCCAGCGAGTCGACGAGCGCGACCCAGGACGCGGCGATGAGGTTCGTCGAGACGCCGATGGAGCCCCAGGTGTCGACGCCGTCGGTGGCGTCGATGAGCACCCGGATCGACGCGTCGGAGCCCTTCGTCTCGTCGAGGATGCGAACCTTGAAGTTCGTCAGCCAGGTTTCGGCGAGGTGCGGGTGGGCCTCGGTGAGGACGGCTCGCAGCGCCGCGTCGAGCGCGTGCACCGGGCCGTTGCCCTCGGCGTAGCTGACGAAGCGCTCGCCGTCGACCCAGATCTTGATCGTGGCCTCCGTCCTGACCTCCCCGTCGGCGTGCTGCTCGGCGGTGACGCGCCAGGACTCGAGCGCAAACAGCCGCTGATAGTCGCCGGACTCCTTGCGCAGCAGCAGCTCGAACGAGCCGTCGGCGGCCTCGAACTGGTAGCCGTCGTGCTCGAGGGCCTTCATCCGCTCGAGCACGCGCGCCGTCGTCGCGTCATCGAGTTCCAGCCCCGCGCGCTCAGCCTTCTCGGTGACGGTGCCCTTGCCCGACAGCTCGGAGATGAGCAGGTCGCGATGGTTTCCCACGAGCGCGGGGTCGACGTGCTCGAACGTCGTCGCGTCGGCGCGGATGCCGGCGGCGTGCAGGCCGGCCTTGTGCGCGAAGGCGTTCTTGCCGACGTACGGCTGGTGGGGCTCGGGCTGGCGGTTGAGCAGCTCGTCGGTGAAGTGCGCCGTGTCGGTCAGCAGGCGCAGCTGCTCGTGGGACACGACGCGGTGGCCCATCTTCAGCTGCAGGTTGGCGATGATCGTGATGAGGTTCGCGTTGCCGGTGCGCTCGCCGATGCCGTTGATCGTCCCCTGCACCTGCGTCGCTCCCGCCTCGACGGCCATGAGCGTGTTGGCGACGGCACAGCCGCTGTCGTCGTGGCAGTGGATGCCGATCGGCACGCCGGGCAGCGCGGCGCGGACGCCGGCCACAGCGCGTGCGACGTGGCTCGGCAGCGAGGGCCCGTTCGTGTCGCAGAGCACGAGCCGCTCGGCACCCGCCGAGGCGGCGCTGCGCAGGCACGCGATCGTGTAGTCGCGGTCCTCGCGCAGGCCGTCGAAGACGTGCTCGGCGTCGAAGATCACGCGCTTGCCCTGCGCCGCGAGGAACGCGACCGACTCCGCGATCATCGCGAGGTTCTCCTCGCGCGAGACGCGCACCACCTTCTCGACGTGGTGCAGCGACGTCTTGCCGACGATCGTGCAGATCGGGGCAAAGCAGCCCGCGAGCACGCGCAGTCCCGCGTCGTCGGCGGCCGCCGCGCCGCGGCGCCGCGTCATGCCGAAGGCGGCGATGGTCGCGTGGGAGAGCTCCTCGTGCTCGAGCAGCGCGAAGAGCTGGGCCTCCTTGGGGTTGGAGGCCGGAAAGCCCGCCTCGATGATGTCGACGCCGAGGTCGTCGAGGCGACGGACGAGGCGCACCTTCTCGTCGGCCGTCAGCGACATGCCGCCGCCGCCCATCCCGTCGCGCAGCGTGGCGTCGTAGAGCTCGATGCGCGTCATGGCGGGGGCGGGCGCGATCTCAACCCACCTTGGCCCCGGCGCGCGCGGGCACCGGGTCGAGCCATTCGCGGTAGCGCTCGTCGCGGCCGTGCAGCGCGTCCTCGAAGGCCGTCTGGACGGCGCGCGTGAGCTCGCCGGGCGTCCCGCCGCCGATCGTGTGGTCGTCGATCTCGCGGACGGGAACGAGCTCGGCGGCGGTGCCGGTCATGAAGACCTCATCGGCGAGATACAGCTCGGCGCGTGCGATGTCGCGTTCGATGACCTCGATACCGAGGTCGCGCGCGATCTGGATCGCCGACTTGCGGGTGATGCCGTCGAGGATCGAGGCCGCCGCGGGCGGCGTGATGATCCGGCCGTCCCAGACGACGAAGATGTTCTCGCCGGTGCCCTCGCAGACGTGGTCGTGGTCGTCGAGCAGGATCGCCTCCTCGTAGCCCGCCTTGACCGACTCGATCTTCGCCAGGACGCTGTTGAGGTACTGCCCCGAGGCCTTGGCGCTGGGGATCAGCGAGGCCGGGCTGATCCGCCGCCAGCTCGAGACCTTTGCCCGGATGCCCTTGCGCTTGCCCTCCTCGCCGAGGTAGGCGCCCCACTCCCAGACCGCGATCGTCACGTCGACGGGCGCCTCGAGCGGGTTGAGTCCCATCTGCCCGTAGCCGCGGTAGGCGAGCGGGCGGATGTAGCACGAGCGCAGCCCGTTGCGGCCGATCAGCTCGAGCGTGGCGCTGCGCAGCGCCTCGACGTCGTAGGGGAGCGGCATGTAGTACAGCTCGGCCGATCGGATGAGCCGCTGCATGTGCTCGCGGTGGCGAAAGACGGCCGGCCCGATCTCGGTGTCGTAGCAGCGAACGCCCTCGAAGACGCCCGTGCCGTAGTGCAGGCCCTGTGTGGTGACCGGGACCGCGGCCTCGGCGACCGGCACGAACCCGTCAAGGTGGTACGCCCATGCCGTCGTCGCGGGCCGCACGTCGGTCCGTGCCCCGTCCTCCGACACCCCGGCGGTGGCAACCGCATCGCGAGCGGTCATCCCGACCGCGAGACCACCCAGGACCTCATTCGCAAGGTCGTCGGTGTAGATCGGTTTGGCTCCACGACGGGCCATCACGCGCCCTCCTGGTCGTGGTCGCCAGCGGTCATCGTCGCCACGGAGCGCCTCCGCCGATGTCTCTCGTGAACCAAGGACTTTGTCTCGCAAAGTTATAGGGCAAGGCGGGCCGGGGCACAAGCAGGAAACATGGGCGAGCGCTTCCGGGATATGGCGATCACGCGGCGTCCCCTTCACCAAAGTGGTAGACCTGCCCGGCTTG
>JAHWJM010000123.1 GCA_019348435.1 Actinomycetota bacterium | reverse complement strand
ATCCCGCAGATCGAGGTCGGATTCGACATCGACGCCAACGGCATCCTCAACGTGTCCGCCAAGGACCTGGGCACCGGCAAGGAGCAGAAGATCGAGATCAAGTCGGGCTCCGGCCTGGCCGAGGACGAGATCAAGCGGATGGTCGCCGACGCCGAGGCGCACGCCGACGACGACAAGCGCCTGCGCGAGCTCGCCGAGGCACGCAACAACGCCGAGAACGCCGCCTACCAGGCCGAGCGCCAGCTCAAGGACCTCGAGGGCAGCGTCGACGAGTCCTCCAAGACCGAGATCGAGGGCCTGATCAAGGACCTGCGCGACTCGCTGGAGTCCGAGGACGCGAGCGAGCTGCAGGCGAAGACCGAGGCGCTGCAGAGCGCGTTCCACAAGGTGTCCGAGGCGATGTACGAGCAGGCCCGCTCCTCGCAGGCCGCCGACGGCGCGGGGGCCGGCAACGGCGATGCGCCGCATGCGTCCTCCGACGAGGAGGAGGACGTCGTCGACGCCGAGGTCGTCGAGGAAGGCCGCTAGGCCGTGGCCACGCACGACAAAAAGCTCGACGGGCAGCCGCAGGCGGTGCCGGATCGCGAAGGCGATCCGGCGCCGCAGGCGCCGTTCGACGGCGACCAGAGCTCAGCGGCGGCGCAGCCCGCCACGAGCGCCGAGGAGCCTGCGGCTCCCGCCGTGGGGGCCGAGGCCACGCCGGCAGACGGGCCCGAGGCGGGCCTCGAGCCGCCGACGGAGGAGGAGGTCGTCGAGGCCGATCTGCGCGAGCGCGCCGAGAAGTCCGACCACTACCTCGCGCTGGCGCAGCGCACGCAGGCCGACTTCGAGAACTACCGCAAGCGCACCGCGCGCGACGTGCGCGCGGCCGAGGTTCGCGGCATGAGCCGCCTGGCGCGCGAGCTGTTGCCGGCGCTGGACAACCTCGACCGCGCCCTGGCGGCCGTGGAGTCCTCCGGCGAGGAGCATCACCTCACGCAGGGCATACGGCTCGTGCAGTCCGAGCTCACGGCAGCGCTGGCGCGCACCGGCATCGAGGGCTATACGCCGAAGGGCGAGCCGTTCGACCCCGAGCAGCACGAGGCCGTCGCGCAGCATTCCGTCGAGGGCGCAGAGCCCGGCACGATCGTCGAGGTGCTGCAGTCCGGCTACCGGCTCAACGACTCGGTGCTGCGCCCGGCGCGGGTGATCGTCGCCGGTTGAGGCGGGTGAAGCGATGGCGATCCAAGATCACTACAAGGTGCTCGGCGTCGAGCGCAAGGCGTCTCAGGACGAGATCAAGAAGGCCTACCGCAAGCTCGCGCGCAAGTACCACCCCGACAAGAATCCGGGCGACGCGAAGGCCGAGGAGCGCTTCAAGCAGATCTCCCAGGCGCACGACGTCCTCGGCGATCCAGACAAGCGCAAGGAGTACGACCGCGCGCTGACGAACCCGTTCTCGAACGCCGGCCGGGGCGGCAGCGGCCAGCCCGGGTTCGACACGGGCGGCTTCGGCGACATCCTCTCGGACCTGTTCGGCCAGGCGGCCGGGCGGCGCGGTGGCGGTGGCGGTGCGGCGCGCCCGCGCGCCGAGCGCGGCCGCGACCTCGAGGCCGAGGTGACGATCAGCTTCGAGCAGTCGATCGCCGGCGCGCAGGTGCCGATCTCCGTTCCCACCTACGAGCGCTGCCCGACCTGCGCCGGCACGGGCGCCAAGCCGGGCACGGCGCCGATCGTCTGCCCGCGCTGCGCCGGCCGCGGCGTAGAGGTCGAGGGGCAGGGGCTGTTCTCGATCTCCCAGCCGTGCTCGCGCTGTGGCGGCGCGGGGACGATCATCGAGGAGCCCTGCCAGACCTGCCACGGCGAGGGCCGCCGGCGCACCGTCAAGCGCTACCGCGTCAACATTCCGGCGGGCGTGCGGGAGGGCAGCCGGATCCGCCTGGCCGGCAAGGGCGAGCAGGGGCGCAACGGCGGTACGTCGGGCGACCTGTACGTCGTCACGCACGTCCAGGAGTCGCCGGTGTTCGTGCGCAAGGGCGACAACGTCGAGGTCGAGGTTCCGCTGACGCTGCCCGAGGCGCTGCGCGGCGCCGAGATCGAGGTGCCGACGCTGGACGGCCGCAAGACGCTGCGCGTGCCGCCCGGCACCAAGCCGGGCAGCATCCAGCGCCTGCGGGGCGAAGGCCCGCCGCGCCTGGGCAGGCCCGGCCGGGGCGACATCCGCTACCGCTTCGAATTGGATATGCCCGACAAGCTGACGGCCGAACAGGAGGCTGCGGTGGACGATCTGGCGAAGGTCTTCAACGGAAACCCGCGCGCGCGGCTGTTCTCACGATGAGCACACGCCGACGCACCACCACGACGACGACGACGCGGATCGAGGTGTCCTCCGATCGCGGCGTGTTCATGATCTCCGTCGCCGCCGAGCTGGCCGACATGCACCCGCAGACGCTGCGGATGTACGAGCAGCGCGGCCTGATCGAGCCCAAGCGCTCGCCGAAGGGCACGCGCCTGTACTCCCACCAGGACGTCGAACGCCTGCGCCGCATCCAGCAGATGACCGCCGAGCTGGGCCTGAACCTGGCCGGCGTGGAGCGGGTGCTCGAGCTCGAGCAGCAGCTCGCGCGCATGCGCCGCCGCGTCACGGTGCTCGAGCGCCGCCGCGCGGAGCTCGAAGCCGAGATCGCAGCGCTGGAGGGCAAGCGCGAGGAGGTCAAGGCCGACATCGTGCGCTACCAGGGCGCCAAGGGCGCGGCGCTCGTGCGCCTGAAGGACGTCAAGCCGTTCGCGATCCCGATCCAGCGGCGGTAGAACACTCGTCCAGCTCCGCTCGTCAGGAGCTCCCAATGAAGGTAGCGCGCCGACAAGCCGCATATGGGTTGTCTGCGCGTGCTCGCTGTGCTCACCGTGATCACGGCCGTGATCGCCGTTCCGTCGATCGCCAGCTCGGCCCCTGTGCGCGAGCACAGCTACATCGTCGTCTTGAAGGCGGGTGCGAACTCCAAGGCCGCCGCCGCCGATCACCGCACGCGTCATGGCGCAGACATCAAGCATGTCTACCGGCACGCGCTCAGCGGCTACGCGGCGCGCGTCTCGCAGCGCGAGCTCGCCGAGCTGCGATCGGATCCGCGCGTGGCGTATGTCGAACCCGACGGCGTGGTGCGAGCGTCCGCTACGCAGTCGAGCGCGACCTGGGGCCTGGATCGCATCGACGCCCGTTCCGGGCTCGACGGCACGTTCACGTATCCCACGACCGGCAGCGGTGTGACGGCGTACGTGATCGACAGCGGCCTGCGCTACACGCATGCGCAGTTCGGTGGACGCGCGAGCTTCGGCTACGACGCGTTCGGCGGCGACGGCGGCGACTGTGACGGCCACGGCACGCACGTGGGCGGCACCATCGGCGGGGCCACCCACGGCGTCGCGAAGGCCGTCAAGCTCGTCTCGGTGCGTGTCCTGAACTGCTACGGCGAGGGCTCGTACACCGGCGTGCTCGCGGCTCTCGACTGGGTGACGGGGCATAAGTTGCTGAACCCAGGCCCGGCGGTGGCGAACATGAGCCTGGGCGGCTCGCCCAGCAGCACCATCGACTTGGCGGTGCAGTCCTCGATCGCCGCAGGCGTGACCTACACCGTCGCCGCCGGCAACGGCGACGAGAACGGCACCGAAGAGGATGCGTGCCTGTCGTCTCCGTCCCGGCTGCCCGACGCTCTGACGATCGGTGCGACCGGCCAGAACGACAGCAAGACCACGTGGTCGAACTTCGGCAGCTGCGTCGACTGGTTCGCACCGGGCCTGGGGATCACCTCGGCCGGGCATGGGAGCGACACGGAGCTCGTCGGGATGAGCGGCACGTCGATGGCGGCGCCACACGTCGCCGGCGCGGCAGCGCTGTACCTGCAATCCAATCCGTCCGCATCGCCGCAGGCGGTGCGCGCGGCGCTCTACGAGGACCTCACGAAGTCGATCGTCACGAACTCGAAGACCACGAACAACCACCTGCTCTACGTCGCCAACGCCGTCGGTACCGTCACGAACACGGCGCCGCTCGCGCGCTTCGGCTTCGCCTGCACAGGACGCGGATGCACGTTCGACGCCTCGGCGTCAAGCGACGCCGAAGGTCCGCTGACCTACGCCTGGAGCTTCGGCGACGGCTCGTCGGCGACGGGCGTGAAGCCGTCGCACACCTATGGCGCCGACGGCACGTACACCGTCCGCCTCACGGTCACAGACCAGGCCGGAGCGAGCGCAACGACGTCGCAGACGGTCAGCATCGACACGCCCGAGCCGAGCCCGGCCTCGCCGCCCGCCACCTCCGCGCCACCGGCACCGACACCGACACCCGTCATCACCGGCCCGTCGCCGAGTCCGGTCCCGGCCGGCTGCGGCGACCTGACATCGAAGCTCTCGCTGGCCCGGGCGAGCTTTGACGCGGCGAAGCGCACCATCTCGATCTTCGCGCCGATCACCAAGCTCGCCTCCGGCTCAGCACGGATCACGCTGCACGCTGCGGGCACCAGGACGGTGTTCGATGCGCCGATCGACAGCGCCAAGGGATACATCCGCGTCACGCGCAAGATCACCGCCGCTCAGGCGCGAATGGGGTCGGGCATCCTCACGATCCACTACGGCGGGGACGCCGATACGCGCGCTCAGACCGTGCGCCTGCGCGCAGCCAACGGTCAGGCCCGCCTGCGCATGACACGGCCGACGATCACCGCAGACGGCCGCCTGCGAGCCGGCGGAACCGTCAGCAGCCGAGCGCGCGGCGTCGCTCGCGTCCAGCTGGAGTACGTCAACCGCTCCGACGGCGCCACGGTGGTGCTCGAGCGCGCGGCTCGGATCGTCGACGGGCGCTGGAGGCTGAACTCCCCGCTCTCGCCGGCGATCCGCTCGCAGATCGCCCAGCGCTGCGGCACGCTGCACTCCTACACACTGTTCACCGGGTACCTGCCGGCGCGGATGCGCGGCGAGATGCGCGCCTTCCAGGTGCTGGGGCCGCAGTAGCGTCGAGACGCGACCGTCGGCGCGGGAGCACGTCATGCTGCACCGCGATGCGATCTCGCCGCACCCTCATCTGCATGCTGTGGATCCCGTTCGCCCTGGCGGCGGCCGGCTGCGGCGGGGACGGTGCCTTTGAGCAGCCGACGGCCACGGCGCCACAACCGCCGCCACCGCTGGCCAGCGATGATTCCCCTGGCGGGGAGCCGGCGCTGCCCAGCTGTGACGCGGCACGGATCACCGAGCACGGCGGCCGGCAGGGCACCTGCGTCATCGGCAACGTGACGCGCACCGTCGCAAACCGCGCCCGGCCACTCGTGCTCGACGACGAGATCGCGATCCGCCTCGAGGATCTCGTCGTGAGGCCGCGAGGGAGCCACCGGATGGTGGTGGTCTCGCTGCGAGTCGAGAACCTCGGAGCGCGCTCGTTTCGCTGGCCGCGCAGCGCGCCGCAGATCGCGCTGTGGGTGGACGACCGCCTGCGCCCACAGGATGCCGACGAGCGTGCGCTGGCACTCGAGGCGGTTGGCACCGGCGCAAGACCGAGCGTCGCGTTGGCTCCGGGACGCGTCGCGACCGTCGCCGCCGGCTGGCGTCTGGCGCCTGCCGCGGCTGCTCGGCTGAGGGACCGCGGGAGCGCGATCATCGTCGTCCCGCCGCACGACGGCGGGCGGCAGGTCAAAGAAGCGCTGCGGATCGGCGTGCTGCGGCTGTGGAGATGACGCCGCAGACGGCTCTACGCGATTCTGCGTAGCGCTCAGCCCAGCTCGTCGCGCAGCTTGCGCAGCGCTCGGTAGACGCGACCCTCGACGGTGCTCTCGGGCTCGCCGAGCACCTTCGCGATCTCCTTCAGCGTGAGGTCGCCGCCGAAGCGCAGGGCGATGCAGTCGCGTTCCTCGCTGCTGAGGTCGGCGAGCGCGCGCATGACCAGGTCGCGGTCGGCGACCGCCACGAGGGCGATGTCCGTCGGATCCGAGCTCGTGCCCGCGCTGACGCGCTCGTAGGCGCGGGCCTCGGCCGCACGCCGGCGGGCGTGGTCGCGCAGGCGGTTCAGCGCGATCGTCGTCAACCAGGTGCGCTCGCTGCCGCGGCGGCGGTCAAAGCGTGGCGATGCGCGAAACGCCGCCTCGAACGTGTCGGCCAGCAGATCCTCCGCGAGGGCGCGATCACCAGTGCGGTAGGCGAGAAACGCGAAGATGGCCTGCGCGTGCTCCGCGTAAACGCGGTCGAAGTCGGCGCGTCGCATCGCCTGATGATGATGGCAGTCGGAAAAGAGCGCGCTCGTGCGTATACATCCGTGATGAGCCATTCGCACGACCTTCCGCCCGAGCTACTTGATGTCGTCCGCGTGCTCGAGGAGCAGCGGCCGCATCTGACCGAACCGGAGCTTGCCCGCGTGAAGCGGCGCGTCGTCGCTCCCGCTCCCGCGCCGATCACTCGTCCTACAGGAGGCTTCATGAGGTCACGTCTTGCAGTTGCCGTTCTGCTCGCCACCGGCGCGCTCTTCAGCACCAGCGGCACCGCGCTTGGTGTGTCTGCGCTGTCCACAGAGCTGAGCGCCGGCGCAGCACAGTACGGCGGGAAGGCTCCCGCCGCCCCGCCCGCCGGCGGACAGGCCGGCGGACAGGCCGGCGCGCCCGCCGGCGGACAGGTGCTCGGCGTCTCCCAAGGCTCGCCTCCCGCGCAAGCTGGTGGCGGAGGCGAGGGTGCCGTCGCGGGCGAGAGCGCCGAATCGGGCCCGGGCGCCGCGCAGCCAGCGCGTCAGACCCAGGTCCTGCAGAGCGACCGGCTGCCGTTCACCGGCTACGCCGCGATCCCGCTGCTGCTCATGGGCATTGCGCTGCTCACCTCCGGCTTGGTGCTGCGCCGCCGCGCCCACGGCGCGCCTGCTCAGCTCTAGCCGAGCATCAATCAGTCAGTCCTTGGGGAGGCGGGCCGCCGAGGCCCGCCTTCTCCATGTCTGGGGTCGTCGGTGGCAAACCGGGCGGCGCCGCCTGACGCACCAGCGGCTGTAGCGGGTTGAGTCGCCGCGGGCTGGCGCAGCGCCGGCCGCGGGTCGCGAACCTCGGAGCGCGCTCGTTTGGCCGGCGGGCGACTGTCACCCGCCGCGGCTGCTCGGCTGAGGGACCGCGGGAGCGCGATCATCGTCGTCCCGCTCGCCCATACTTCCGCCACCGCGGCGGAGGTATGTGAGAATCTTGAGTTCTGCACCGCCTGGCGGCAAACACCGTGTAGCCTCGGTGGGTAGGTACCAATCAACCGGAGATCATTTAGGGCGTCTGATCCATCGGCGGACACCGCCCCGATTCAACGCTCAAGGAGGAGCCCATGGGTTCACGCATCGCAAAGGTCATCATGCTCGCTGTAGCCTCGCTGATGCTGAGTTCAGGCGCCGCGTTCGCTGCCTCCGCGCTCTCGACCAGCACGAACGCCAGCGCGGCGCAGTACGGCACTGGAGTCATGAACACCCCACAG
>JAHWJM010000122.1 GCA_019348435.1 Actinomycetota bacterium | reverse complement strand
CCGATCTCGGGCAGCGTCCGCAGCACCAGCCGGTCGCTGAGCGTGATGGACTCCATGACGCTGACGAGCTCATGCCGACCGTCGTCGCGGGTCGGGCCGATGAACAGGTTGAGGTTGATCTTGGCCGGCGCGTCCTCGGTGAGCACTCCGGCCGTCGGCCGCTCGCTCACGACGGTCCCCGCAGCGCGCGCGCCAGGGCGTCGGCCAGGCCGTCCTGCAGGCGGGCCAGCTCCGGCAGGTTGGCGCGGAGGGCCTGGCGGGCGGTCTCGTGGGAGAAGCCGAAGCGGAAGCGGCGGACGACGGCGGCCAGGGAGCTGCGCAGGGCGGCGACGAGCAGCAGCACCTCGAGCAGGTCCGCCGGACACGTCGTGTTGGAGACGACGTAGGAGTCGATCGTGCCGGGATGATCGCCGCGCAGCAGGTCGTGCAGCGTGCGAAACGTCTGCACGACCTCGCGCGTGGACGCGCTGAAGCCGCTGGTGTCGAGCGGGATCAGGGGCCGGCGGTCGGCGATCTCGCGAGCGAGGAGGACGGCCCGCTGATCCTCGCCGAGCTGCGCGTAGCCCTCCTGCACGCCGAGCACGTCGAGGATCTCGTCGATCGCCGCCCGGTGGACGTCGGCGTTCTCGCGCACGTCGAGCAGCGCGAAGTGAAAGCCGAAGACCTCGACCTGGCGGATGACGTCGCGCAGCGCGTCCTCGGCGACGAACGCGGCGTTCTGCTCGCGCAGCGCCCGGTCGGCGACGCGCAGGTCCGCGAGCAGCTCGTCCGGCCGCCGGTATCCGCTGTCCCAGCCCTTGCGCGTCGCGCGCAGGCGCGCCGCGAGCAGCTTGAACAGGCGGCGGTAGGGCTCCTCGGGGCTGCGCTCGCGCGCGAGCGCGGCGACGTCGGGAAAGCGCTGCTCGAGATCCTCCAGCAGCGTTCGCAGCGGCTCGGGCTCGCCGGCGACGCGCGCCGAGAGCGTGATGCGGCCGCCGAGCGCCCTGACGGCGGCCTCGTGGTGGCTCAGGCAGGCGTCCTTCATGAGCTCCAGCGCCGAAGCCGTCATCTGCGGCGTGACGTTCGGGTTGCCGTCGCGGTCGCCGCCGATCCAGGAGCCGAAGCTCATCAGCGGCGGCACCGGCACGTCCGAGGCGGGGTACGTCTCGCGGATCGACGACTCGAGGTCGCGGTAGACGTCGGGCACGACGTCGGCGAGCGTCGAGCTGAAGTAGATGAGACCTGCCTTGACCTCGTCGAGGACGGTGGTGGTCACCGCGCGCAGCTCGTCGGAGCCCCACATCTCCTGCACGGCAGCGGCGATCTGGCGGCGGATCTGGTCCTGCTGGCCGTGCCGGGGGCGGCGCTCGTCGAGCTCGCGCAGCAGGCAGAAGATGCGCGCGAGCTTGCTGACCGTCGTGTAGCGGCGAGCCTCGGTCGGATGCGCGGTCAGGACGAGCCGCACCTCCGCCGCGGCCAGCGTCTCGTGCAGCTCCTCGGCGCTCGTGCCGTCGGCGGCGAGCTGCGCCACCGCCTCGTGCAGTGACCCGCGGCGCGGCCCGGGCTGCGCATCGAGCTTGCGGATCCGCCGCACGCGGTCGAGATCCTCGGCGAGGTTCATGAGCTGAAACCAGCGCGTCAGCATCCGGATGAGCAGCGCGATCTGCATCAGGTCGAGGCCCGCGATGAGCTGCGCGAGCTGGTCGGCCGCTCGCGCATCGCCGCTGCGCGAGCGCTCGCCCAGCTCGATCGCCTCGCGATGCAACGCGAGCGCGTCAGGGCCCTCGACGGCGCAGATGACCTCGTCGAGGACGCCGCCGAGCAGCGCCTCGTCGTCGGCGTACGTCCGAGGGGCGAGCTCGCTGGTGGCGACGGCGCTCATCGCACCGAGGGTACTTGGCCGATCCGCTGCGGGCTGTCCAGGGGGAACGCTTGGCGTAGTGGCGCGCCCCGCGACGTATAGGGACAGGGCGAAGGCTCCCCGGCGGGTGGCGAGCGGGTGCCGTCTTCGTCTTCAGAGGCCGGTCGGGTACGTCTCGGCCGGCTGCTCGTGCGCCGACCACGGCTCCAGCGGCTCGAGCGCCGTCGTCTCGTCGACGTGCACGAGCAGATCGAACTGCTGGGCGGCATGCGCGTAGACGTAGTGACTCCAGCGCTCGGTCTCAGGGCGGTAGATGACGCCGATCATGCGCTGCAGCAGCTCGCCTGCCAGCAGCCCGTCGCGCAGCTCGAGGACAGCGCGGTCGATGCCGGCGTCGTGCAGCATGCGCTCGAGTGAGTCGGCTTGGCTTGGGCGTACGACGCGCCGTTCGGCCGGCGCGTCCCAGTCGCGGGCGGCGGTCACGGTCCCGGTATGGGTCGTGAAACCGACGATGCAGACGTCGTCGCCGTGGCGTTCGCGGGCCAGCTGGCCGAGATTGATCTCGCCGCGGACCTGGCCCATCTCGGTGGCGCGGGCGTCGCCGAGGTGCGAGTTGTGTGCCCACACGACGATCCCCGCCCCGCCGAGATGCTCGTGCAGCGCGTCGAGCGTGTCGGCCATGTGCGTGTCGCGCAGGTTCCACGAGCTCGCGCGGCCGCGGAACATGGCGCGGTAATAGCGCTCGGCGTCGACGGCCAGGCGGGCGTTCTGCTCGGCGGCGAAGTGCGCGTCGCGTGGCAGCCGCCCGTCGCGGACCGCGAGCTCGGCGGCGCGCTGGTGCAGCTCGCGAAGCTGCGCGACGACGTCGTCCTCGCAGGATTCCTTCTGGCCCGTGGCGGTGGCGTAGCCGTAGGCCTGCTCGTCGAAGTGATCAAAGCAGCCGTAGCGGGCCCGGGCGCGTGCCGCCGCGTCGGCGTCGATCGTGTCGAGGTACTTCACGACGGCGCTCATCGACTCTCGCAGGCTGTAGAGGTCCAGGCCGTAGAAGCCCGCGTCGCCGTCGTGGTTGCGCAGCCATTGCACGAGCTCGACGATGATGTGGTTGCGCCACATCCACTGCGGGAAGCGGACGAACTCGCTGAGCGCCTCGGTGGCGCTGTGATCATCGCCCGCGCGCTGCACGTAGCGGTTGACGCGCGCTGCGGCCGGCCAGTCGGCCTCGACTGCGACGCCGCGAAAGCCGCGTTCGCCAACCAGGCGCCGCGTGAGCTCGGCGCGCAGCGCGTAGAACTCATGCGTGCCATGGGTCGCCTCGCCCAGCAGCACGAACCGGGCTTCGCCGACGAGCTCGAGCAGATCGTCGACCGGGCGAGCAGCGCGCCGCAGATCGGCCATGGCCGGCGGATACCCCACCGGTTGGCGACCCGAACGCTCAGCCCGCGACGATGCGTCCGCCGACCTCGCCGAGCGCGGCGGCCCCCGCTTGTCCGCGCAGGACGACCTCGTCGCCGTCGGCGAGCCAGCGCTCGCCGCCGAAGTACTCGGCCAGCGAGCCGGCGGTGCCCGGCTCGGTGCCGCTGATCGTGCCGGTGGCGATCAGGTCACCGGCGCTGAGCTGCGCGCCGTTGACGGTGAGGTGCGCGAGCATCTGGGCAGGCGTCCAGTACAGCCCCGCCGCGCGCGGACGCGAGATGACCGTGCCGTTGAGCTCGATCTCGAGCGCGGCGTCGAGCACCCACGGCTCCTGCGCGCTGAGGTACGCAGCGGGCGGCGGGTCCTGTGGCGGCCGCGGCCGGCGGGCGCCGGTGAGCGCCTGCAGCGGCGTGATCCACGCCGACATCGAGGTTGCGAACGACTTGCCGAGAAAGGGACCCAGTGGCTCGTACTCGAGGCGCTGGACGTCGCGGGCGCTCCAGTCGTTGACGAGCACGACGCCGAAGAGGTGCTCCTCCGCGCGGTCGATGGCGATCGGTCCGCGCGCGCTCGGCCCGCAGACGTAGCCCAGCTCGCACTCGAGGTCGAGTTGCGCGGTGAGCTGCAGCTCGCCGGGGGCGATCTGTCCGCGGGGGCGCCGGATCTCGGTGCCGCTGACGACGATCGTCGAGGTGCGGCCGTGGTAGGCGAGGGGCATGTGGCGCCAGTTGTCGCGCACCGGCGGCGTGCCCGGCCGGAAGATGCGCCCGAAGTTCGTGGCGTGCTCGAGCGAGGCGTAGAAGTCGACGAAGTCCGTGACCCGGATGGGGAGGACGGGCTCGCAGTCGCGCAGGGGAAGACGTGCTGCGGCGGGTGGGTCGGCGGCGGCGCGCTGGATCGCGTGCCAGGCAGCGGGGCCGAGCTCGATGAGCGCGTTGAGGCTGGGAGCCGCGAGCGCCGCCCGCAGCTCGGGCTCGTCGGCGACTGCCAGCTCCGACGCGAGCAGGACGTCGTCGCCGTCGCGCAGCGCGAGCCGAGGCGCGCCGCCGCACACGCGCACGACGCCGAGCGGGAGAGGTGCTTCGGACGAGCCGTCCCGCGGTCGCATCATCGCCGGACGCAACTTACGCGCTCGAACGTCGCAGCCGTGCGGTCGACGTCGGTCGCAGCGAGGTCGAAAACCAGTACGCTCGCGTGGTGCGCTGTGACGGCAACCTGCGTGCGCTGGGAGCAGGAGACGACGATGGACTGGAAGGGACGACTGGGACGCAAGCTGAAGTGGCGTGTCGACCAAGACGCGACGACGGCGGACCTGATGGCCGATCCAGCCCCTCCGCCCGCCGGCGGAGGGCGCGTCGTCTTCGTCGACGAGAACGGCCGGCCGCGGCGCCTGCCGGCTGATCTGGGGGAGCTGAGCCCCGAGCAGCGCGACGCGGCGATCGACGCCATGGCGCAGGCGCTCGGCGGCGCCACGCCGGATGCGGCGCGGGTGGCTGCGATCGAGCGGCTCACCGAGCTACGTGCCGCCGGGAAGATGAGCGAGGAGCAGTTCCAGAAGGAGCGCCGGCGGCTCGAGAGCTACTGAAGCGGCGAGGCGAGCACGACGTCCGGCCGCGCCCCGATCCCGGGGACGCGGACAGGTACCTCGCGCTCGCCGGCGGGCTGGCGGTCGTACTGCCCGGCTCCGAGCGGCTCAGGGCGTCGCGGCCGCGACATAGCGCGTCAGCCGTGCGGGCTGCAGCGGCGCGTACTCGACCCGCGGGTCCTGGACGCGCAGGCGGAGGTCGCGCACGTCGTCGGGAGGGAGCGGCGCCGCCGGGCCCACCGTCTGCAGGCGCAGCGTCGCTTCGCCTTCGTCCAGAGGTAGCACGAGGTTCACCTTCCTGCCCTTGTCGGTGACCTGCAGCGAGCGGCGGCTGCCGCCGGGCAGCGTCAGCGTCACGGTCGACGGCTCGGCGCGGCCGCCGAAGAGCTGGAGCGTGAAGGGGACATCGCGTGTGCCCTCGAAGGAGCTCTCGAGCGTCAGCCGAGCGTCCGTTCCCGTCCACCGAAAGGGCGTCTGGCCGGCGAGCTCCGGATGGGAGAAGCCGTCCCCGAAGCCGACCTCCACCGGGTAGAGCAGCGCCCGTGCGAGCTGTGCGCGCTCGGCGGGCGTCGTGCTCGCCGCCAGGCGCGCTGCGGCCGGGCGCAGGTCGAAGAACTGCAGGCGCCCGTCGGCGGACAGGCCCGAGGTGCCGGGACCGGCGAGCGCGTCGAGCGCGGCGGCGGCTGCCGCGCCGCCATCCGCGTAGCCGATGCGGTCGAGATAGACGCCGCCGAAGCCGGCGGCTGCGGCGGCGGTCGCGAGCTGCTCGGGCGCCAGCGCCTGGTGCGCGCCGTGCCAGTCCGACAGGCGGCCGCGGACCGCGCCGTACGTCCAGCGCAGATCCTTCGTGTGCAGGTAGCCGGTGAACAGGTCGTAGTCACCGAGCCCGTGGACCGGCCCGTGCTCGGGGTAGCTCATGTACGGCAGCTGCAAGATCTTCGTACCGGCCGCGAAGCGGTCCTGCATCCTGGCCGCGAAATCCTCGTCGACCTTCCAGGCGGCGGCGACCGCCGGATAGACCGGCGCGTCGAGGACGGATGTCTGGTCGTAGACGCCGACGGCCCCGACGAACGCCGCGATCACGGGCGGCAGCCATGCGGGCCGGCCGCGCGCGCGCAGCCGCTCGCCGAGGGCCGTCAGCAGCAGCGCGACCGCGATCAGCGCCGCGAACGCGATGAACAGGGCGAGCCGGTTCCACGCGCGCAGCTGCGGTGTCAGCGCATAGGCGATCAGCGCCGAGCCGCCGCCGATCGTCCCGATGAGGAAGCTCATCAGCGCGACCGCGCCGGCCACGGCGATCCGTGAGCGGCGCAGCGACGCCGTCGCGGACGCGAGTCCGGTGGAGAGCAGCACGAGCAGCGCGGCGACCAGGCCAAGCGTCGCGACGCTGCCCAGCGCAGGGTTGAAGCCCTCCGAGCGCAGCGGCGTCTGCGCGTAGTACGCCTGCCCGCGCCGGGCCAGCCTGTCGACCCGGTGGGTGTTGCGCGGGATGACCATGTCCGCGAGCTTGAGTCCGAACAACTCGCTCTCGCCCGGCTGGCGCGTCGCCACGGCGTCGTTGGCGCCGTGCACGACCGGGTAGACGAGCGCGGGCGCGTTGGCGAGCGCGAAGCTGGCGGCGATGAGCACCGTGACCATCGCGCCCTGCAGCGCGATCGCGCGCGATCGCCGGGCGATCGCGGCCGTCGGCACGACCGTCAGCAGCACGAGCAGCGCGAAGATCGCGTAATAGCTCGCACCCGCTCCCACCACGAGGCAGGCCCCGACGACCACCAGCATGCGGCCGCGCGGCGCGCCGCGGCGGAACAGCGAGCGACCCTCGGCGAGCATCGCGACGAGCCAGACGGCGAGCGGGATCTCGTAGTAGGACGTCAGGAACAGATGCTGCTGGCCGCGGATCATGTGGTAGGGCAGGAACGCGAACAGGACACCCGCGACGAGGGCCGGTGCTCGCGCCGCGCCGAGATCGCGCAGGACGGCATACGTGACGACGGCGATGAGCGGGAAGCAGAGCAGGAAGAACGCGTTGAAGACGACGACGGGGTCGCCGAGCACGAGGCCCAGCAGCCATACGAGCACGTAGTGCGCGACGTCGCCGATGGCGAAGTCGTGGTTGTCCTGGCCGAAGGGCGCCCCGAGATCGGGGTTGTGCAGGAACCATCCGTTCTCGAGGACGCCCTTGATGGTGGTCAGGTAGTACGAGCTGTCCCCTGCGACGTCGAACAGCGGCACGTCGGGGTCCATCCTCCACAGCTTGAGGTCGAAGAACGCGACGACCGTCGCGACGAACGCCGTCGCCAGGACCCAAGCGAGCTCAGGCCCGACCCAAGCCGGCCGCGAGCGGGTGCTCGCTCGCCGCATCAGCTGCGCTTGAGCTGGGCGATGCCCGGCTGCGGGGTCGAGCCCGGCTCCTGCCTCCACGGCGCGAGCGTAGCGTTCGGGTCGCGGCGACGCGTTCCGTGGCTTTCGGCCGCTTCTGTGTGCTCTCAGATGCCGCCGTGAACGGGATCCGGGTGTGCTGCTCGAGCTGTCGCGGGCGCCGGTCCCGAGAGCTCGCCCTCCGCTGGGACGGGCTGGGGCCTGCCACGCGCAGCTGCCCGGTCTCGCCCGAGGTCCCTCAGGGCGTCATACACGTTGGCTGCGACGCGCTCCACG
>JAHWJM010000121.1 GCA_019348435.1 Actinomycetota bacterium | reverse complement strand
GGCCGGCAATCGGCACGAAGGCAATCATCGAAGCGCTCATGAAGCAGATCGTGGTTGTTCTGCTTCGCAGCCACTTCCAGCGTGAGGGCCCGCATGCCGCGCTGTACCTCAGATTGACCACGCCGGAGCTCGGTCGTGCCCTTGTGGCGATGACGGCGACGCCGGAGAACCCGCACAGTCTCGACAGCCTAGCCGCCCTCGCAGGGATGAGCCGCTCGCGCTTTGCCTATCATTTCGCCAAGGCATATGGCCGCAGTCCAATGGATTACCTGCAGTCGGTCCGGCTGAAGGCGGCGGCGAGGCTGCTGCGCAGCTCCGACATGCTTGTGAAGTCGATCGCCGCCGCCATCGGCTCCTCGATGAGGTACGCCTGGCGGGCGCCGGCGCTGAGGCAGGCCTCCTCCACCGCGCGCTTCTCGACGCCTGTCACGCCGGAGGGAACACATACCACCACGCGCGGATGCGCCCAGCGATTCTGGTGAACTTTCTGGATGAAGTGGCGCAGCATCTCTTCGGTCACGTCGAAGTCGGCGATGACGCCGTCCTTCAGCGGGCGGATCGCGGAGATCGTGCCCGGGGTGCGGCCGAGCATCCGCTTGGCCTCGATGCCGACCGCATGCACCTCGCCGCTGCGCGAATCGATCGCGACGACCGACGGCTCGCTCAGGACGATCCCGCGCCCGCGCACGTAGACGAGCGTGTTCGCAGTGCCCAGGTCGACGGCCATGTCGCGGCCGCCGAATCCGGTGAGGTAGCTGAAGAAACCCATTGAAGAGGTGGCGAGAACCCGTGCTGCTGACCGCGTGCGAGGGCTGCTCGCGGTGCTACCGCCGCCGTTGAGTCTAGCGGCGGAAGGCCCGCCGCCAAGCCATCCCTCTAGTTCTCCCTTAGCATAAGGCTCGAGTCGAGGTCGAGCATCTTCGCGACGGGTAGACCGACGACGTTGAGGTAGTCGCCCATTATGCGACGAACGAGCAACGCCCCTTTGCCCTGTATCGCGTAACCGCCCGCCCTACCGGACCATTCGGCGGTCTCGACGTACCGTCTGATCAGTTCGTCATCGAGTGCTCGGAACGCCACGCTCGTCACCTCATGCGCAACCTGAGGGTTGTGCGGATCGAGCAGAGCGATGCCGCTGACAACCTCGTGCGTGCGCCCGGAGAGCCGTTTGAGGGTCGCGCGCGCGGCTGCCGCGGAGCCCGGCTTTCCGTAGATCTCGCCGTCGAGCGCGACGAGGGTGTCCACACCGAGAATCGTGTCCTCGGGCCGCAGTCGCGCCGCCGCCCGCGCTTTCGCCACCGCGTTCGCGCGCGCTACGCCGACCGGGTCGCCGGCGGCGAGCTCCTCGACGTCGGCGGGGAGTACCTCGAAGGCGATGCCGAGCTGCTCGAGGATGGCGCGGCGCTGCGGGGAGCGGCTGGCGAGGATGAGCTGCGGGGTCATGGGGCGCCGCAAGACCGCTGAGCTACTCCTCGCCGAAGTAGATCTCGATCTCGCGCATGGCGGACGCGTCGGAGTCCGAGCCGTGGACGAGGTTGCGCTGCATGTCGGTCGCGAAATCGCCGCGGATCGAGCCCGGCGCCGCATAGATGCCGTGCGTCGAGCCGATGAGCTGGCGGCCGGCGGCGACCGCGTTAGGCCCCTCGAGGATCATCGCGACGAGCGGGCCCGAGGTGATGAACGCCACGAGGCCGTCGAAGAACGGCTTGCCCTCGTGCTCGGCGTAGTGGCGCCTGGCCGTGTCCTCGTCGAGCGTCATGAGCTTCATGGCTGCGAGCGTCAACCCCTTGCGCTCGAAGCGGGTGATGATCTCGCCGGTCAGCCCGCGCGCGAACGCGTCGGGCTTGACCAGGATCAGGGTCCGGTCCATTGGGGTCTGTTCTCCTAGAGGTTCTAGATCAGGCTTCGGTGCGCAACCGCGGCTGGTGCCCGATGTCGCCGGGCTCCGCCTCGCAGTACGGGCAGAGCTTCCACGCCGGATCCAGGGGACGGCCGCATGCGTGGCACGGGTCGCGCAGCTTGCGCACACAGTTCGGGCAGCGCAGGAAGTCCTCCTTGACCTCCTCGTCGCAGTGCGGGCAGAGCATGTAGTTCGCCTCGTGCAGGCGCGCCTCGGCGGCCTGCATCTCCAGCTCGCGCTCTTGGATGTCCTCGAGGTACTCGGGCGGGCGCACGATCACGTAGAGGATCGTCCCGACGAACGGAAACAGCGACGCGGCGGTGGCGCAGATGACGAGCATCGGGTCCTCGATCCGCCTGATCGCGTCCATGTACGTCCAGTACACGAGCGCCAGGTAGATGACGACGAGAAACAGGATGAGCATGTTGACCGCGAGGTTCAGCCCATCGCTGTTGATGCCAAAGACGGCGACCACGATCCGGGGAGCTTATCCGTCGGGGGCGACGGCGTGTTACGCCGCCTCAGAGAAAGAGGCGTCCGAGGCCGTAGCCGACCGCGAACCAGAACAGGATCGTCACGGCCACGAGCAGCGCGACCGCTGCGATCAGCTTCAGCGCGGACGGGCCCTCGCGGTTCAAAGCGTCGATCCGCGGCCGCCGCCCGGGGGGCGCACGAGGTCGGCGACGAGGTAGATCGATCCGGTGGCGAGCACGACCGCTCCGTCGCCGTTGCCCAGCTCGCCGGCCAGCGAGCGGGCGAGCACGACCGCGCGATGCGGGTCGGGCTCGACGCGGGCGACCTCCGGCGCACCGATCTGCCCCGCCAGCGACGCCAGCGTCGCCGGTGACAGGGCGCGCGGATTGTTGTTCGCGGTGAAGACGACGCCCGCGCAGAGCGGCAGCAGCGTGCTCAGCATCGCGGCAGCGTCCTTGTCGTCGAGCACGGAGAGCACCGCCACGAGCGGCCGTGAGGCCACGAAGTCCGGCAGCGAGGCCGCCAGTGCTGCGATCCCACCGGCGTTGTGGGCGCCGTCGAGAACGACCTCGACGCCCGCCTCGTCGGCGAGCACCTCGAACCGCCCGGGGACGACGGTCGATGCGGCGGCGGCGCGCACCGCGGCGTCGTCCAGCCGCCCGAGCCAGGCCTCGGCGGCGGCGCAGGCGACGGCGAAGTTGCTGCGCTGAAAGGCGCCCCGGGCGCCGAGCCGCAAGACCGCGGGCGGCGCGGCGGCAGCGCGCACGATCGTCGCGTCCTGCCGTGCGGCGACGGCGAGCGCCTCGGCCTCGGCGTCGGGGTGCAGCGCGGCCCCGAGTACGAGCGTCGCGCCGGAAGCGACGACGGCGAGCTTCTCGCGCGCGATGTCGGCGACCGTCGGGCCGAGCCACCGCGTGTGCTCGAGCCCCACGTTCGTCAGCACGACGATGCCGGCGTCGATGACGTTGGTCGCGTCCCAGCGCCCGCCCAGCCCGGCCTCGACGACCGCCACCTCCACGCCGGCGTCGGCGAGCTCGGCGTAGGCGGCCGCCGTCAGCGCCTCGAACTGCGTCACGCGGTCATCGGCTCGCAGCGTGCGGTCGACGAGCTGCGTCGCGTGGCGCGCGCGCGCCACCGCGGCCGCGAACTGCTCGGCGGAGATGTCCGCGCCGTCGACGCGGATGCGCTCCACGAAGGACACGAGGTGCGGCGACAGGTACGCGCCGGTGCGCACGCCGTGGTGGCGCAGCAGCGCAGCGATCATCCGGACCGTCGAGGACTTGCCGTTCGTGCCGACGACGTGGATCGACGAGAAGCGCTCGTGCGGCGCGTCGAGGGCGGTCATCAGCCGCCGCATGCGGTCCAGGCCGAAGCGCATGCCGAAGAGCTCGAGCGACAGCAGCCAGCCTTCGGCGTCGCGCGCGCTCCAGCCTCGCGCGCTGCCTACGCCGGGCGAGCGATGGCGCGCGGTCATCGCGCGCTCCGGCGCCGCGGCTCGACGCCCCTGCGGGTCGGGCAACGGCGTGCGGTCACAGCGCCTCGAGCTCCGCGCGGAGGCGCTCGAGCTTCGCGCGCTCGCCGTCCACCACCGCCGGCGGCGCCTTCGCCACGAAGCCCCCGTTGGAGAGCTTGCGCTCGGCGCGCACGATCTCGCTGCGCAGCGTCGCGCGCCGCTCCTCCAGGCGCCGCTCGGCCGCCCCGAGGTCGACCTCGGCGGACTCCAGCACGGCCACCGTGCCGCCGGGGACGGCGACGCTCGCCACCTCGCCTCCGGCGCGGTCGCCGTCGCCGTCGCCGTCGCCGTCGAAGGCGAACCGGGCGAGTGCGGCGACGCGCTCGGCGGTTGCCTCGTAGCCCCGGGCGTTCAAGGTCGCCGGCACGATCGCACCCGGTCGGACGCCGACGGAGTCGCGCCAGCCGCGCAGGATCCGGATCGCCTCGATCGCCTGACTCATCTGCGCCTCGGCCTCGGGATCGACGAGCGCGCCGTCGGGTGCGGGCAGCGTGCCCGTGGCCAGCAGCCCCTCGGTGCCCGGCAGCAGGTCCCACAGCTCCTCGGTCACGAACGGGATGACCGGGTGCGCCGCGGCGACCGTCTCGCGCAGCACATGCAGGAGGGTCGCCGCGAGGGCTGTGCGGGCGTCGCCGTCGCCGTCGGGCCCCAGCCGCGGCTTGACGATCTCCAGGTACCAGTCACAGAGCTCGCCGTAGATGAAGTCGTAGAGGCCGAGCGCGACCTTCGCGAAGTCAAACCCGTCCAGCCGCGCCTGCGTCTCCGTCTTCGCCGCCTGCAGACGCGAGAGGATCCACCGGTCCTCGACGGTGCGCGGCTGGGGACCGGCCCCCGCGGGCGCCTGCGCCTCGTCGCCGACGCGCAGCACGACGAAGCGCGTCGCGTTGTAGAGCTTGTTGGCGAGCGCCTGGCCCTGCTGGATCTTCTCCTCGCTGAAGCGCACGTCCTGCGTGGACGACATCGCCAGCAGGCCGAACCGCACGGCATCCGCGCCGTAGGCCGGAAAGTCGCCGCCCTGCGGGAACGCCGGCGGCCGCGGGCCGCCCTCGACGAGCGCAAGCGGGTCGACGCCGGTCCCGAGCGACTTGCTCATCCGGCGCCCGTCGGGCGCCTGGATGATCGAGTGGATGTACACGTGCTCGAACGGGATGTCGCCGGCGAAGCGCAGCCCCAGCATCACCATCCGCGCGACCCAGAGAAACAGGATGTCGCGGCCGGTCGACAACACGTCGGTCGGGTAGAAGGCCTCGAGCTCCGGCGTGCGCTGCGGCCATCCCAGCGTCGCGAACGGCCACAGGCCCGACGAGAACCACGTGTCGAGCACGTCGGGATCCTGCTCCCAGCCCTCCTCCTCCGGCGCGGTGGCCCCGACGTACGTCTCGCTGCCGCGATACCACACCGGGATCTGGTGGCCCCACCACAGCTGGCGCGATATGCACCAGGGTCGGATGTTCTCCAGCCAGTCGATGTAGCGCCGCGACTGCGACTCGGGATGGATCGTGATGCGGCCGTCGCGCACGGCGTCGATCGCGGAACCCGCGAGCTCCTCCATGTTCATGAACCACTGCAGCGAGATGAGCGGCTCGATGCGCTCGCCGGAGCGCTGGCTGAACGGCACGGTGTGGACGTACTCCTCGCGCGCGCGAATCGCGCCAAGCGCCTCGAGGTCGGCGATGACGCGCGCCTGCGCGTCGGCGACCGTGAGACCGGCGTAGGAGTCGCCCGCGGCGGCGGTCATCAGGCCGTCCTCGCCGATGACGCTGATCTCCTCCAGCCCGTGGCGGCGGCCGATCTCGAAGTCGTTGGGGTCGTGACCCGGGGTGATCTTCAGCGCTCCGGTGCCGAAGTCGGTCTTGACGTACTCGTCGGCGATGATCGGCAGGCGCCGGCCGATGAGCGGCAGCACGACCTCCTGGCCGACGAGCGCCGCGTAGCGCTCGTCGTCGGGATGCACCGCGACCGCGGTGTCGGCGAGCATCGTCTCCGGGCGCACCGTCGCGACGACGAGCTCTCCCTCGCCGGACGCCAGCGGATAGGCGATCGAGTACAGCGCGTCGACGACCCCCTCTCGCTCCTCGACCTCCAGGTCGGAGATCGCCGAGCGCACGCCGGGGTCCCAGTTGACCATGTAGTGGTCGCGGTAGATCAGGCCCTGCTCGTGCAGCTCGACGAAGACCTTCAGCACCGCTTCGACGTAGCGCTCGTCCATCGTGAAGCGCTCGTCCTCGTAATCCGGCGTCGCGCCCAGCCGCTTGCCCTGCTCGATGATCTCGCCCCCATAGCGCTCGCGCCATTCCCACACCCGCTCGAGGAAGCGCTCGCGCCCGAGCTCGGTGCGCGAGGTCCCCTCGGACTCGAGCAGCTTCTCGACCTGGCGCTGCGTGGCGATGCCCGCGTGGTCGGTTCCGAAGATCCACTTCGCGCGCCGCCCGCGCATCCGGTTCGTGCGGATCAGGACGTCCTGGATCGTCCAGTTCAGCGCGTGGCCCATGTGCAGCGCGCCCGTGACGTTGGGCGGCGGGATCGCGATCGAGAAGTTCTCCTCGGGGTGCCCGGCTGCCTCGGGATGCACGAGACCGGATTCCAGCCAGCGGGCGAGGATCCGGGGCTCGGCCTCCGCCGGCTCGAAGCGCGTGCGTGCTTGCAGATCTCCGCTGGACACGAGCTCTTGAGTCTATGGAGCGTCGGCGCGCGCCGGCACGACGCGTCGACTCCTGCGAAGCCGTCGCGCACATGGCGCGCGGAGCGCGTCTAGCGGCCGCGACGCCCCCGCGCGGCGCGGCGCCCGATCGGCACGACGCTGCGCGCGATCTGGCCGGGCTCGAGCTTTGCGACGAGCCGGCGCACGTCGGCGCGCTCTGCGGCCGTCAACCGGTTCGGGCGGCCCTGGGACTTCCTGACGAGCTCGGCGAGGCGCATGCGGTCGGCCGGCTCCAGGCGCCGCCAGTGCTTGCGCAGCGTCACGGCGAGCTCGAGCACCATGAGCCAGGGCATCGCTCGGACGCGCATCAGGGAAGCCACCGGCCGATCGTAGCGGGAAGGCTGCGCCGCTACGCCGACTCGGCGCGCCGCGACTGCTGGACGTCGGGCGCCGCCTCGGTGACAAGCGTCGGAGACAGGCCCTTCTCGATCGTCTCCTTCGTCACGACGCACTTCTTGACGTCGCGGCGCGAGGGCAGCTCGAACTGCACCTCGAGCAGCGTCTCCTCGATGATCGAGCGCAGCCCGCGCGCGCCGGTCTCGCGGGCGAGCGCCTTCTCTGCGACCGACACGAGCGCCTCGTCGGAGAAGACGAGCTCGATGCCGTCGAAGGAGAAGAAGCGCTGAAACTGCTTGACGAGCGCGTTGCGCGGCTCGGTCAGGATCGTGATCAGATCGTTGCGCGTGAGCTGGTGTACGGCGCTGACGACCGGCAGCCGGCCGATGAACTCGGGGATCAGGCCATAGTTGACGAGATCCTCGGGCAGCGTCTTCTCGAACAGCTCGCCCCTGTCGCTGTCGGCCTTGGACTGGATCGAGGCGCCGAAGCCGATCCCGTTGGAGCCGATCCGCCGCTCGATGACCTTGTCGAGGTTGGCGAACGCGCCGCCGCAGATGAACAGGACGTTCGTCGTGTCGAT
>JAHWJM010000120.1 GCA_019348435.1 Actinomycetota bacterium | reverse complement strand
GGCTCATCGGCGATGCGCCCATGGACCGCGCGCCCGCCGGCAGGCGCAGTTGGCGGCGTGCGGCCAGGCTCTACCCTCGGGCGTCGTGTCAGGTTGGTTTGAGCACTTCGGCTTCGGCCACGTCGGCGACGAGCTGCTGATCGGCGCCTATCCGCAGGACGCCGACGACGTCGCGGCGCTCGTGGAGGCCGGGGTGACGTGCGTCTTCAACCTCGTGCAGGACGTCGAGTACGAGGGCGCCGGGCGCGAGGCGTGCGCCACGGCGCTCGCGAACGCGGGCATTCTGGAGGAGCGCGTCGAGGTCGTCGACTACGGCAACCTGCTGCCCGGCCACATCGAGCGCGCGGTGCAGACCGTGCGTCCCTGGCTGGCGAACGGCGAGCGCGTGTACGTGCACTGCCGCGCCGGGATGCAGCGCTCGGCGACGGTGGCGGCGGCGATCATCGCGCTCGAGGAGGACGTCTCGCCCGCCGAGGCGTTGCGGCGAGTCAGCGAGCGCAACCCGCGCGCGAACCCGCTCCAGCACCAGCGCCAGGATCTCCTGCGCTGGTGGAAGGCGCGCACCGGCTGACATCCTGCAATCCGTCGGGTGCGACCCGTAGCGTGGGTCATTGCGTCATGAAGCCCGTCTCCGCCCTCCCCCTTCCCCTCGCCCGCGTCCAGGTCTCCAACCGCCGCCTGGCGATCGACTTCCTCACCGTCGACGACGAGACGGCGGTGCGGCTGGCCTCCGAGCGCGAGGACCCGGTCCGCTTCGTCGTCGAGGCGATCGAGATCGGCGCGCGCGTGCTGGATCGCGAGCAGACCGGCGCCAACGCGGAGTTCGTCCGCGCCGCGTTCGAGAAGACCGCGCGCGAGCTCGACGCCGCGTTCGTCGAGCGCGCCCGCGCTGTCGCCGAGCGCCTCGACGAGAAGGTCGACGAGGTCTTCGGTCCGGAGCACGGCCATGTCACCAAGGCGCTCGCGCGCCATTTCGGCGACGAATCCTCTACGGCCGTCCAGCACCGCGTGCGCGCGGTCCTCGGCGAGGTCTCGGCGCAGATGCGCGAGGATCTGCGCAAGCAGCTGTCGGCCGACACCGACTCCAATCCGCTGGCCGTCTTCCAGCGCACGCATCTGGCTGCCACGCGCCAGATCGCCGGCGAGCAGTCCGAGCAGCTGCGCTCGATGAGCGCGCGCCTGGAGGCGATGCGCGTCGAGATCGCCGAGCTGCGCGCCGAGCGCGAGAAGCTCGCCCAGATCGCGGCCGTGCAGGACAAGGGCACCGCGAAGGGCCGCACGTACGAGGAGTCCGTCGCGGAGGCGGTGCTGGCGATCGCCGCGGCGCGCGGCGACGACTGCGACGCCGTCGGCGACATGCGCGGCGAGGGCGGCAAGAAGGGCGACGTCGTCGTCGCGATCGACGCCTGCACGGGTCCGGCGCGCGGCAAGATCGTCTTCGAGGCCAAGAACTCCAAGCTGTCCAAGAACGAGGCGCTCGCCGAGCTCGACGGCGCGATGGAGACGCGCACCGCCGATTACGCGGTGCTCGTCGTCTCCTCCGAGGCCAAGCTGCCGGCACGGACGCATCCGCTGCGCGAGTTCAACGGCGACAAGCTCTTCGTGACGTTCGATCCCGAGGAGGGCTCGACGCTGGCGCTCGAGGTGGCGTACGGCTTGGCCCGCGCCCGCGTGCTGATGGCACGGGCCGCCGGCGGCGGGATCGACGCGACCGCGCTGCAGGCCGAGGTCGAGCGCGCGCAGGGCGCCATGGAGGACGTACGCCGCATCAAGTCGCAGCTCACGAACGCCACGACGGGGATCGAGGAGGCACGCCGGATCGTCGACGCCATGGCCGCGAACGTCCGCGGTCACCTCGCGACGATCGAAGGGCTGCTGGCGGACGCCCGCAACGCGCCCGCCGCCTGATCGCCTCGCGACCGATCGGCGCTCTGCGCCTGGATAGCCTGACGAGGCGTGACCGAGGCGGTGATCTTCGACTGCGACGGCGTGCTCGTCGACACCGAGCTGATCTCCAACACCGTGCTCGCGGGGCTGCTGACGAGCGCCGGGCTGCCCACGACGCTCGAGCTGTGCCTGCGCGACTACCGCGGGCGCTCGCTGACGTCGGTCATGGAGCTCGCCGAACAGCGCCACGGCGCGGCGCTGCCCGCCGACATCCCGCAGCGCTACTACGCCGCGGTCGAGGCGCGGTTCGCCGTCGAGCTGCAACCGATCGCCGGAGTCGTCGAGGCGCTCGACGACATCGACCTGCCGATGTGCGTCGCTTCCTCCGGTCCGCACCACAAGATGGCGGTGACGCTGCGCGCGACGGGATTGTGGGAGCGCTTCGAGGGGCGCATCTTCAGCGCCACCGAGGTGGCGCACGGCAAGCCGGCACCCGACCTCTTCCTGCACGCGGCGCGCGCGATGGGCTTCGATCCGGCCGCCACCGCGGTCGTCGAGGACAGCGTCCCGGGCGTGCAGGCCGCCCGTGCGGCGCGGATGCGCGCGCTGGCGTTCGCCGCCGACACCGACGCGGGCGCGCTCGCCGGCGCGGGCGGTGAGGTCTTCGAGGACATGGCACAGCTCCCGGCGCTGCTGGGCTGCAAGACCCAGACGCCCGCCGCGTGAGCGCGCTCGTGGCCCGCAACGTCGTGATCTGCGGCCGCGTGCAGGGCGTCTTCTTTCGCGACGGCATGCGACGCGAAGCGATGCGCCACGGTGTCAGCGGCTGGGTGCGCAACCGCCCCGACGGAACGGTGCAGGCACATCTGGAAGGTCCGCCGGATGCGGTCGCCGCGGTCGTGCTGTGGGCTCGCACAGGTCCGCCCGGTGCCGAGGTCGAGGACCTGCGGGTGACGGTCGTCGAGCCCGAGGGCGAGGAGCGCTTCTTCGTGCGCTGAGCGGCGAAGCGCGGCGCGGCGGCGCCGTCTAGCGGACTTCGGCGGGCTCGTCCTTGCCCTGCAGGCGCTCGCGGCCGCGCTGGACGGCCGCGATGAACTTCGAGAGGTTGACCTCGAGCGTGTTGAGGATCTCGTCGGCGTAGTCCTCGGCGCCGAGGCGGATCTCGCGCTCGCGGGCGCGCGCGTCCTCGATGATGTCCTCGGCGGCGCGCTGGGCCTGCTTGGTGACCTCCTCCTCGCCGACGAGCTGGTCCTGGCGCTCGCGCGCCTCCTTGATGATCCGCTCCGCCTCGCGCTTGGCCTCGGCGAGCATCTCCTGGCGCTCCTTGACGATCCAGCGCGCCTGCTTGATCTCCTCGGGGATCGTGGCGCGCATCTGGTCGAGGATGTCGTAGATCTCGTCCTTGTCGACGCGGACCTGACCGGTCATCGGGACCGGCTTGGCGTTGTGCACCAAGTCGTCGAGCTTGTCGATGAGTACGAGGACGTCCATGGCAATCCTTCTGTTCGCTAGCGGCCCAGCTCTTCCTTCAACCGTGCCGCCACCCGGTCCGGGACGAGCTCTTCGATGTTGCCACCGAACGTCGCGAGCTCCTTGATCCCGCTGGAACTGAGGAAACTGTACTGCGGGCTGGCCATGAGGTAGAGCGTGTCGATGTCCGGCGCCTGCAGGCGGTTGAGCTGGTGCATCTCGAACTCGTACTCGAAGTCCGAGATCGCGCGCAGGCCCTTGACGATCACCTTCGCGCCGACCTCCCGCGCGAAGTCCACGACGAGCGTCGCGAAGGCGATCACGCGCACGCACTCGATGTGCTGCGTGGCCTCCTCGATGAAGCTGATCCGCTCTTCGGCGCCGAACAGCGTCGAGCCCTTGCGCATCGGCAGGTCGACGACCGCGACGACGACCTCGTCGAACAGCTCGGCCGCGCGCGAGATCACGTCGAGATGGCCGTTGGTGACGGGGTCGTAGGAGCCGGGGCAAAGGGCGATGCGGTGATCAGGGTTCATGGATGCGGATGACGGTGTCGCCGTAGCGGCGCTCGTCGGCCAGTGGCAGGTCGAGCTCCAGCGGAGCACGGCGGTCGCTCTCGGTGACGACGCGGGCACCGGGTGCGAGCACCGTGGTCAGCCCCTCCGACAGCTCCCGCCCCAGCTCGGCGGCGCGCCGGTAGGGGGGATCAAGGAAGACCAGATCGTATGCCTCGCGGCGAGCGGATGCCGCGCGGAGCGCCGCGCGCGCCTCGATCGGGCGTACCTCGGCGTCGATGCTCAGCGTTTTGAGGTTCGCGCGGATGGCGGCGATCGCCTTGTGCGAGCGGTCGACGAACACGGCTTCGGCGGCGCCACGCGAGAGCGCCTCGATGCCCAGCGCGCCGGAGCCGGCGAAGAGGTCGAGCACGCGCGCGTCGCGGATCGAGGCGCCGAGGACGCTGAAGAGCGCCTCGCGGACGCGGTCGCTGGTGGGGCGGGTCTCGTCGCCGCCGGGAGCGGTGAGGCGGCGGCCGCCGTAGAGGCCGGCAACGACCCTCATAGTCGTACCGGCCGCGTGGCAGCGGAGGGGCGGGTCGAGTTATGCACGCCCCAGGGGCATAACTCGACCAGGTGCCCGGTCCCGGGCCTCTCCAGCCGAAGCGTGGCGGTTTTCTGTTCGCTACGAACATCTACGCGCCACGCTCCCCCACCCGCACGCCGGCCCCGGCGAAACCGCCCCCAGCCAAACGAATTCCCACGCTCAGAGATGCCGTTCGACCACGTGATCGCCAGCACGCGGCAACGCGAAGCGTTCACGGTCACGCCGGCAGCGGCGCCAGCTCGCCGGCCCCGTACGTCCGCGCCAGCGCGTCCGCCAGCAGCGCATGCTCGGGCTCCACCAGCTCCGGGTCGGCGACCAGCACCTCCTCGGCGTAGAGCTTCGCCGCTTCAGCCAGCGGCTCGTCCTCGGGCAGCCGGGCGACCTTGAACTGCGCGAGCCCCGACTGGCGCGTGCCGGCGATCTCGCCCTCGCCGCGCAGCTCGAGGTCGATCTGCGCGAGTTCGAAGCCGTCAGAGCAGCGCTCGAGCGCGCGGAGCCGCGCGGCGTGCTTGGGCCCGAAGAGCAGGCATGTCGCGCCGTGCGCGCCACGGCCGACGCGCCCGCGCAACTGGTGCAGCTGGCTGATGCCGTAGCGCTCGGCGCCCTCGACGAGCATGACCGTGGCGTTCGGGATGTCGATCCCGACCTCGATGACCGTCGTCGCGACGAGCACGTCGGCCTCGCCGGCCGCGAACGAGAGCATCGCCGCCTGCTTCTCGCGCGGGCGCATCTGGCCGTGCAGCAGCGCGACGCGGTAGTCGCGCAGCTCGCCGCCGCGCAGCCGCTCGTACTCTGCCGTGACGGCGCGCGCCTGTAGCGCCTCGGACTCCTCGACCAACGGGCAGACCACGAACGCCTGACGACCGGTGTCGAGCTCCTCGCGAATGAGGTCGTAGGCGCGGGCGCGCTCGGCGTCGGTCGAGGCGACGTGGGTCGCGACCGGCTGACGCCCGCGCGGCAGCTCGCGCAGCGTCGTGATGTCGAGGTCGCCGTAGCGCAGCAGCGCCATCGTGCGCGGGATCGGCGTCGCCGTCATGTGCAGGACGTGCGGCACGAGGTCGTCCTGGGCCTTGGCGTCGAGCGCCGCGCGCTGACGCACGCCGAAGCGGTGCTGCTCGTCCACCACGACGACGGCCAGCCGGTCGAACACGACGTCGGGCTCGACGAGCGCGTGCGTGCCGACGACGAACGACAGCTCCCCGGTCGCGAGCTTGCTCAGCGTGTCGACCCGCCGCGCCGCCGTGGTCGAGCCGGTCAGCAGCGCCGCGCGCACCGCCTCGCCGGGCATGAGCGCCTGCAGCGTCGCGAAGTGCTGCTCGGCGAGCGTTTCGGTGGGCGCCATGAACACGGCCTGCATGTCGTGCTCGACGGCGCGCAGGATCGAGTGCAGCGCCACGACGGTCTTGCCCGAGCCGACCTCGCCCATCAGCAGGCGCTGCATCGGCCGCGGCTGGGCGAGCTCCTCGTCGAGCTTCGCCATCGCCCGCAGCTGGTCGCCGGTCGGCGTGAACGGCAGCAGCTCCTCGCGCCAGCGCCGCGACAGCGATTGCGGCCCGTCGAGCACGGGCGCCGCACCGGACGCCCGCCGCTGCGCGCGGCGGCGCAGCAGCGAGAGCTGGGCGAGCAGCAGCTCGTCGAAGGCCAGCCGGCGACGCCCTCCCTCGTGATTGCCGGCGTGCGCGGCCACGATCGCCGCGGCCCGGTCCGGCAGCCCACGCTGCACGCGCGCCCGCGCCGGCAGCGGCTCGGCGGCGTGCTCGGCCGCGGTGAGGTGGGCGCGCACGAGCGCGAGGATCTGCGTGGAGGAGAGACCCTCGGTGGCGGGGTAGTGCGCCACCTCGCTCGCGCTGCCGGTCGACTCGTCGGTGGGGGCGTGGCTCGTGACGCGAAACGCGTTGCGCGCCGCGTACTTGCCGTGCAGCACCAGCCGTGTGCCGGCGGCGTACTTGCGCTGCAGCCAAGGCTGGTTGAAGAACGTCGCCTTCATGACGCCCGTCTCGTCGGCGACGGTCGCCTCGACGAGCGGCTTCATCCCGTGCCGCCGCACCGGACGGCTCGCGATCGAGCGCACCTCGACGACGACCGTCGCGACCTCGTCGCGGTTCAGCGTCGCGACCGTGCGCGCCGTGCGGCGGTCGCGCGGCAGGTGCTCGAGCAGGTCGCCGATCGTCAGCAGGCCGAGCTGCGCGGCGGCGTCGGCGGACTTCTGCGGCGTGACCTTCAGGGGCGCGTCGAGCGCCGACGGCCGCGGCCAGCGCAGCGGGGCGGCCAGCAGCGTAACGCGGTCAAGCTCTTGCGAATCGGCGAACGCGCTGGCCATCGGGCCATTGTGGCGGTGCCGGCGGCGCCTTCGGTCCCTACTCCGCGGCGACGAGCCACCAATAGGCCGGCTGCCCGCCGTCCTCGCACTCGAGCTCGACGCCGGCGGGCATGAGCGCGCGCACGTCGCCCTCGGCAAGCGGCGCGCCGGCGCCGGCGATGCACGTCACGAGCTCGGCGTCCTCGCCGAGCCGGCCGAGCACCGCGGCAAGGGTGGGACCCGGCTCGCCCCAGGCGAAGATCGCGTCGTCGACGAAGCCGACCGCGTCGCCGGTGACGAAGCGGCCGTCGCCGTCGTCGCGCGCGGCGGGCGCGACGGCCCCCGTGCGCAGCCGCTGCAGCGCGGCATCGACGGCAGCGACGTTGTCGGCGGCCGAGCGCGCCGGGTCGAGCGCGAGCGCCGCGGCGAGCCCGGCCTGCTGCGAGCGCGCCGCGCTCACGCACACGACCTTCTCCGACAGCTCGGCCGCATGCTCGGCGGCCATGACGATGTTCGGCGAGTTGGGCAACACGACGACCTCCTCGGCCGGCACGTCGTGGATCCCGGCCAGCAGCTCGTAGGTCGACGGGTTGAGCGTCGAACCGCCGTCGAGCACGAAGACGCCGAGCGACTCGTAGAGCTCGCGCATCCCCTCGCCGGCCGCGACCGCCAGCGCGCCGCAGCGCTGCTGTGCCACGGCGGCGGGCGCGAGCCGCTCGTCGCGCGCGAGGACCTGCGCGTGCATGTCGGCCACG
>JAHWJM010000011.1 GCA_019348435.1 Actinomycetota bacterium | reverse complement strand
TCGGCGGCTCGCTGGGCGCTGACAAGGCGCAGATGTACGAGGTCGTCGGCTGGGCCATCTCGGCGATCGACGACGCCCGGCCGCGCCACCTGCTCGGGATCGGCGACGTCGACGACCTCATCCGCGGCGTCGAGCTGGGCGTCGACACGTTCGACTGCGCGATGCCGACGCGCCTGGGCCGCCACGGCGTCGCGATCGTGCCCGAGCCCGAGACGCGCTGGCGCGTCGACCTCACCGCCGCCCGCCACCGCGAGGACGACGCGCCGATCATGCAGGGCTGCCCCTGCCCGGCCTGCAGCAGCGGCCACTCGCGCGGCTACCTGCGCTACCTCGTCAAGAACCGCGAGCTGACGGGCGCGCGGCTGCTGACGCTGCACAACCTGGCGTACGTGGCGCGGCTGATGGCCGGCCTGCGGGACGCGATCGCCGGCGGCACGTTGGGGGCGTATGCCGCGGCGCAACGCGCCGGCGGCGCACCCTAGCGCGTGTTGTCGTCGATCAGCGAGTTGAGCTGATCGACGACCTCGCCGGTGTCATCGCCGTCGACCGGCGTGATGTTCACCGAGGAGCTGCCCTGCGAGCTGCCGATCGCAAAGGCGATCACGACCGCCAGGACGGCGGCGACCGCCAGGACGGCGAGCAGCCTGCCGAGGCCGCCGCTGCTGCGTGCCGGCTCGAGGTCGCGGCGCGACGGCGGGATGTCCGGAATCGGGTCATACCGCTCCGGCGGCAGCCCGCCGGGCGGCGGTTGGGGCTCCAGCCGCCGCCGCTCGGGTGGGCGCGGCGCCATCCGCGTCGCGGCGGTGGGATCGTCGCGCTGCAGCATCGACGTGGCGGCGGTGGACTCCGCGCCGGGCGGCGCGATCCCGCGGGCGCCGTCGTGCAGCGCGCGGCGCATCTCCTCGGCGCTGGCGTAGCGCTCCGCCGGCTCGAGGGCGAGCGCCTTCTCGACTGCGAGTGCGAGCGCGGTCGGCACTTCAGGGGAGACCTGGTCGAGGCGGATCGGGTACTCGCGCTGCTGCAGGAGAGCGAGCTCGGTCAGCGAGTTGGCCTCGTAGGGCAGGCGACCCGCGAGCAGCTGGTAGGTCACGACGCCGAGCCCGTACATGTCGGCTGCCGGACCGATCTCGCCGCCGCTGGCCTGCTCGGGTGCGAGGTATGCAGCGGTGCCGAGCACCGAGCCGGCCTGGGTGAGCTGTGACGTGCCGCCGACCGCCTTGGCGATGCCGAAGTCCGCGAGCTTGACGGCGCCGTCGTCGGAGCGCAGGATGTTGCCGGGCTTGACGTCGCGGTGGATGACGCCCATGCGGTGCGCGTGGCCGAGGCCGCGGCAGGCGCCATCGACGAGTTCCAGCGTGTCGGCGATGCCGAGGCGCGTCTCCTCGCGCAGGATCTCCGCGCCCGAGCGGCCCTGGATGTACTCCATGACGATGTAGTGGCGGCCGCTGGCCTCGTCGAGGCCGAAGTCGAAGACCTGCACGATGTTCGGGTGCACGAGGCGCGCGGCCGACAGCGCTTCGCGGCGAAACCGCGAGATGAACTGGCTGTCGTCGGCGAGGTGCTCGGCCAGCAGCTTGACCGCGACCTGGCGCTCCAGGCGACGGTCCAGGGCGACCTGAACGGTCGACATGCCGCCGTACCCGAGGCGCTCGCCGAGCTCGTAGCGCCCGGCGATGATGTCGGTGCTCATCGTGCTTGCCTACTCATTCGGGTGGGATCTCCGGAGTGACGCCGCCACCCGGCGTCACCGGCGGCTGGGGCTGGGGCTCCGGTGGCGCGGGCGGCTGCGGGGCGGCCGGCGGTGGGGGCGGCGGCGGCGGTGGCGGCGGAGGCGGCGGCGGAGCGATGGTCTCCGTGGTCTGCGTCGGCGTCGTGTCCGTCGGCTCGTCCTCGGGCACCGTATCGGTGGTCTCGGTCTCCGCCGGTGTCGTGGTCGTCTCCGTGGCGTCATCCTCCTCGCACTCCTCGAGGGCGACCTCGCGCAAACGCTCGGCGCCGTCGCGCAGGGCGCTGACGAGCTGCTCGTCGGTCGTCTCCGGCAATTGTTCGATTGCATCGTCGACCTGCCTCAGCTGTCCCGGCACCTCGTCGCAGCGGCCGTCCTCGACGGCTTGGCCGACGTCAGTGATCTGGCTCTTGAGCTCGCCGGCGCTCGCGGACGGGACGCCGCCCGTCGTGCCGCCGCCGCCACAGGCGGCGACCAGCATCGTGCTCGTGCCCAGCAGCAGGGCGAGGGCGTAGGGGAGACGGCGGCGCACGCTCATTGACCGTATCCAAGCCGCTCGGCGAGCGAATCAGGCAGCCGCGCAGCGCGGATCGCCGCCGCCGCGCCGGCGATGTCGTATTGGACGCGCTGCCACCTCGCCTGCCAGTTGGCCGTGTCGAGCATGAGCCACGCCGCGCGCGGGTCGCCGTCGCGCGGCTGGCCGACGGAGCCGGGGTTCAACAGCCACTCCCCGGTGTGCGGGCCGATGTCCAGCGTGTCGCCGTGGCGGCGCGGCTCCCCGGTCGCCACGTCGCCCTCCGGTCGGGTGAAGGACAGCGCGACGTGCGAGTGGCCGATGAGCGCGACGCGCTGGGGCTGCTTGTCGAAGCACAGCTCCGCGAGCAGCGCGCTGAGCACGTATTCCCAGACCGGATCCCGCGCGCTGGCGTGGTAGAGACCGATCGCGTCCTCCTCGCCCGCCGGCTGCAGCGCGGAGAGAAACGCCATGTTGGCGCCACTGATCGTCTCCTGCGTCCAGCGTGCCGCGATCGCGGCGCCCGTCGAGAACTCGTCGAGGCCGATCGCGCCGGTGACGCCCATGTCGTGGTTACCCGCCAGGCAGATCGCGGCGTGGCGGCGCGCCAGCTCGACGCAGGCATCCGGCTCGGCGCCGTAGCCGACGAGGTCGCCGAGGCACCACATCTCGTCGGCGCCGGCCGATTCGGCGTCGGCGAGCACCGCCTCGAAGGCGTGGCGGTTGCCGTGGATGTCGGAGAGGATCGCGACCTGCATCTCGTACAGTTCGATCGTGGATCGGGCACGCCTGCGGTGGGGAGCGGCAATTGTTGCCGCGGTTGTCGTCGCAGAGCTGGCGGTGGTGCTGCTGCGGCCGCGCAGCGGGGTGATCGAGCCTGCTCCCGTGCGCACCGAATCGTACTTCAGCGCCTCGCAGATCGAGCGCGCCCGCGACTACCGGCGCCCCCAGCTGGCGATCTACGGCGGCGTCCTGGCGGTCGAGCTGGGACTGCTGGCGTTGCTCGTCGCGCGTCCGCCCGCGCGTCTGCGCGGGCCGTTCCGCCGCCCCGTGCTGGCCGGCGCGGCCGCCGGCGCGGCGCTCTCCGTCGCCGTCTCGATCGCCATCCTGCCGCTGCAGATCGTCTCCCGCGAGCGCGCGAAGGACGTCGGCCTCGTGACGCAATCGTGGGGCGGCTACGCGCGCGACAAGTCGATCTCGTGGGGGATCGGCGCGGTCTTCGCGGCCCTCGGCGCGGCCACGGCGGTGGGCCTGATGCGCCGCTATCCGCGCGGCTGGTGGGCGCCCGGCTCCGTCATCGTCGTGGCGTTCGGCGCTGCGGCCATCTATGCGGGGCCCGTCGTACTGGATCCGATCTTCAACAAGTTCCAGGCGCTGCCCGCCGGGCAGACGCGCAACGACGTGCTCGAGCTCGCCGAGCGGGCCGACGTCGACATCGGCGAGGTCTACAGCGTCGACGCGAGCCGCCGCTCAACGGCCGCCAACGCGTACGTGACCGGCCTCGGCACGACGAAGCGCGTCGTGCTCTTCGACACCCTGCTGGAGAACTTCACGCGCGACGAGGTGCGCCTCGTCGTCGCCCACGAGCTTGCGCACCAGCACCACCGCGACGTGCCCAACGGGCTGCTGTACGTCGCGATCGTCGCGCCGTTCGGCCTGCTCGCCGTCGCGCAGCTGACGCGGCGGCTGGCGCCGGCGGGAGCCGAGCCCGGGCCGGCCATCCTGCCGGCGCTCGCGCTCAGCCTCCTCGTGATGACGACGACGATCACGACGATCTCAACCCAGCTCAGCCGGCAGGTCGAGGCGCGCGCGGACTCCTTCGCGCTCATGCTCACCGGCGAGCCCGAGCCGTTCATCGACTTCGAGAAGCGCATCGCGCTGCGGAACGTGTCGGATCCCGATCCGCCTGAATGGCAGACGCTGCTGCTCGCCACCCACCCGCCGACGATCGAGCGGATCGGGATCGCCGTCGCCTACGAGCGCGGCGCGCGCTAGCGCGGTAGCACGTTTTTCGAGAGCCCCCGGCTGCCGGCCCGCTGGGCAACCACCGCGGCTATTCGTCGTCGTCGCGCTGCTGCGGCGGTGGGTCGCCGCCACCGCCGAACTCGGGCAGGTTCTTGATGCCCTCGCGCGTGGCGTACTTCGAGTAGGAGTCCTCGAGCGCGTCGGCGAGCTCGCGCATGAACTTCGGCGCGAGGTTGACGCGCGAGACGACGACCCCCGGGATCTCGTCGGCGTCGATCTCGTGGTCGACGCGCGCGAACGTGATCGTGAACTCGTAGTCGGAGAACGACACGTTCGCGAAGTTCGCGTAGACGCCGCCCATCATCTCGGGCGAGAAGTGGATGTTGATGTGGCGTTCGGACTCGTCTGGTTCAGCCATGCCCCATCTAATATCGCATCGTGCGCATCATCGTCCTCGCCGTCGGGCGCCTGCGCCCGCCGTACACGGACGACACGCAGCACTACCTCAAGATGCTCGCGCGCCACGCGCGCGTCGAGATGATCGAGGTGCGCCAGGAGGAGCGCGTGACGGGACGCGTCCCCCAGCGCGCCTTCGTCTCGCTGCTGGCCCGCGAGGGCCAGCAGTTCGACTCGCTGTCGTTCAGCCGCTTCCTCGAGGAGCGCCGCCAGTCCGCTCGCGACCTGTGCTTCGTCATCGGCGGCCCCCTCGGCCTGCAGCTCGACGCCGTCGACCACCGCTTCTCGCTCGGCCCGCTCACGCTGCCCCACCAGCTCGCGCGGGTCGTCCTGCTCGAGCAGCTTTACCGCGGCCACAAGATCCTCGCCGGCGAGCCCTACCACTACTGACGACCGGCGCCCGCGCCTGCGCCGATAGATTGAGGGTCGTGGGGGGTCCCCTCTCAGATCTGCGCGACGCCGTCGCCGCCGCCTCGGGCGCCGTCACCGGAGCGGGCGGCCCCCGCTCGGTATCACCGACGCTCGAGCGGCCGAAGAAGGTGGGCTTCGGCGACTACGCGACGAACGCCGCGATGCTGCTCGCCCCGCGCGCCGGCAAGCCGCCTCGCGACGTCGCGGGGCAGCTCGCGGAGGAGCTCGAGCAGCGGCTCGGCGCCGCGCTGGAGCGCGTCGAGGTCGCCGGCCCCGGCTTTCTGAACCTCTTCATGTCCGACGTGTGGCTCGTCGCCGCCCTCGGGCATGTCGTCGCCGCCGGCGACGCGTTCGGCGGCGGCACGGCGCCGTCTCCCGAGCGCGTGAACGTCGAGTTCGTCTCGGCGAACCCAACCGGGCCGATGACCGCCGCCGGCGGCCGGCACGCGGCCTACGGCGACTCGCTGGCGCGGCTGCTGGAGTTCAGCGGCCACGACGTGACGCGCGAGTACTACATCAACGACATCGGCGGGCAGGTGCGCCGCCTCGGGGATTCGATCTCGGCCCGCGCGCGCGGCGAGGCGGTGCCGGAGGGCGGCTACGAGGGCGAGTACGTGCGCGAGCTGGCCGAACGCATCCCCGGCGCCGGCACCGATGATCCCGCCGTCGTCGCCGAGCGGGGCGTTCAGCTGCTGCTCGAGCAGATTTGCGCGTCGATGCACGCCATCGGCGTCGACTTCGACGTCTGGTTCTCCGAGGCCTCGCTGCACGCCGGCGAGTCCCCGGCCGTGCGTCGCGCCTTCGAGGAGCTCGAGCGGCGCGGTGAGACGTATCGCTCCGAGGGCGCGCTGTGGCTGCGCACGAGCGCCCACGGCGCGCCGAAGGACGACGTGCTCGAGCGATCGACGGGCGAGCCCTCCTATCTCGCGTCGGACATCGCCTATCACCTCGACAAGCGCGAGCGCGGCTTTGACCGGCTGATCGACGTCTGGGGGGCCGACCACCACGGCCACGTCGCGCGAATGCACGCGGCGTTCGACGCGCTCGGCGGCTCGACCGGCCAGCTCGAGCTGATCATCATGCAGTTCGTCAACATCATCGAGCGGGGCGAGCGGGCGCAGATGTCCAAGCGACGTGGCGACTTCGTCACGCTCGACGACCTCATCGAGCAGATCGGCGTAGACGCCGTGCGCTTCTTCATGCTGCAGCGCTCACACGACACGACGATCGACCTCGACCTCGACCTCGCCCGTGAGCAGTCCAGCGAGAACCCCGTCTACTACGTGCAGTACGCCCACGCGCGGATCGCGTCGATCCTCGCCAAGGCCGGCGGCTCGCCGCGTGTCTTGCCTGCGCTCGAAGAGGCGGCCGGGTTCGACGGGGCGCTCCAGCCGGCTGAGCGGACGCTCGTCAAGAAGCTGCTTGCGTTCCCCGACGAGATCGCCGAGGCGACGGAGAAGCGCGCGCCGCATCGCATGGCGGTCTACGCGCTCGAGCTCGCGCAGACCTTCACGGCCTTCTACCGCGACTGTCAGGTGGTCGGCGCGGAGGGGGCGGGCAGGGAATCCTTCCGCCTGGCGCTGAGCGCCACGACGAAGCGCACGATCGCCCGCTCGCTTGACCTGCTCGGGGTGAGCGCGCCGGACAAGATGTGACACCGGCCGCGCGGCCGTCGCACCCCCGCCGGGCTCAGCCGTCGTAACGCGCGAGGTCCTCGTCGAGCCGCGCGGCGTCTGCGTCGCTGAGCTCGCCCGCGCCTGCGGCGCCGCCGCCGCCCCCGCCGCCCCCCGCCATGCCCGCCCCGGCCGCCGCCGCCAGCGCGGCACGAGCAGGAGCAGCGCCAGCGCCACGACGACGCCGAGGACGATCGGGATGGCGTAGGCGGTGACCCCGACGCCGCTCGTCTGGGGCAGCGCGAGCACGTCCTCGCCATACTCCGCGACGAGGGCCTGCTTGATCTGCGGCTTCGTCTTGCCCTCCGCGATGAGGTCGCGGATGAGCGCCCGCTGCCGGTCGGGCTGGCGCCCCTCCGCGATGTTCAAGGGAATCTTGCACGTGACGCACATGACCTCGTCCTCGACGTCGACGAGGTCGGCCTTCGGCGCTGCCGGGAGTGCCGTCGCCGGGACGAGCGCGAGCAGCAGCACGGCGAGCGGGAGCGCGAGCCTCATGCCCGCGCCTTCGCCAGCGCGCGATCGATGAACGCCTGGTCGATCTGGCCTCGGAAGACGTCCACGATCCGCCCATCGCGGTCGATGACGAACGTCTCGGGCACGTTGTGCGTGCTGTAGCGCTTGGCGAGCTTCGTGCCGACGTCGCGCACACTCGGGAAGCTCACGCCGTGGTCCTTGACGAACTTCAGCGAGTCGGCCGTGGAGTCGTCGTACGTGACGCCGAGCACGGTGCCGGCGCCGGATCTGGTCAGCCGCTCGTGAGCGCGTTCGAGGACCGGCGCCTCGGCCTGGCACGGGATGCACCACGACGCCCAGAAGTTCAGCACGACGACCTCGCCGCGCAGGTCGGCGACCGACTGCGTCCCGCTCGCGCCCAGCAGCGGCAGGTCGGCACTCGGCGCCGGCGGGAAGTCGCCGCGCGCGACCGCCTGCTCGATCGAGTCGTCCTCGGCCTTCGCGATGAGGCCATAGCCGAGCAGGCCGACGAGGCTGAGCGCGGCGACGGCGGCGAGGATGGGGACGAGCAAGCGCTTCATCGACATCAGCGTAGATGGGCGCGTGCGCGACTCGCGCAACCACCTAGAATCGGCAGGTAGCGCGGACGTAGCTCAGTTGGTAGAGCGCGAGCTTCCCAAGCTCGAGGTCGCGGGTTCGAGACCCGTCGTCCGCTCTGGTGGCGCCCTACAGCTTCCTCACGACGTGGTGCGTCGACGCGCCGATCGGCGACGTCTGGGACGTCATCTCCGCCAGCGACCGCTATCCGGAGTGGTGGAAGGGCGTGAAAAAGGTCGTCGAGCTCGAGCCCGGCGGTGAGCACGGGATCGGCGCGCTGTCGCGCCTGACCTGGCGCTCGAAGCTGCCCTACTCGCTGGAGTTCGACATGCGCGTGACGCGCTCGCAGCCGCCCTACCTGCTCGAGGGTCATGCAAGGGGCGAACTCGTCGGCGTCGGGTTGTGGCGCCTGTACGAGGGTGCCGCGGGAACCGCTCTCGTCTACAGCTGGGACGTCTGCACGTCACGCGCCTGGATGAACCGCCTCGCGTGGCTCGGACGACCGGCGTTCGCGTGGAATCACGACTACGTCATGCGCCAGGGCGCGTACGGTCTGGCCGCACGCCTCAACGCAGATCTCGTGGCGCATGACTAGGAATGGGCGCTGCCGGGCAGTTAGGCAGTTCCAATTGCTGGACAGCGGCGCCCCGTGACCTCACGATCCAGCATTCATCGTGCCGACGGCTGAAGCGAGGACTCCATGGTTGCTGTGCAAAGTGCCGGTCCCACGCTCTTCGAGCTCACCTACGAGGACACGAAGATCGTGTACCGCCCGGGCGCGCTCGACGGGTCGCCGCAACTGCATTACGCGGGGCCGATGGGCAAGTACAGCTTCGCCGGCGACGAGATCCAGACCCACAACAGCGCGCGCGGGCTCGAGGTCAGCGTCACGCTTGATCGGGTCTCGCACCTGCGCACCATCACGCTGACGGTCTTCCTGCCCGACCTCGAGCTTGCGGACACGACCGACGAGCTGAGCTTCCACACCGTCGGCATCCACTCGAGCCGCAGGCGCGCGACGACGGCGAAGGCCGGCGCGCCGCTGACGTCGGAGCCGCTGGAGTTCGCCGGCCTCGCGCGCAACATCGAGTACCAGGCGGCGGGCGCGACCGTCCTGCTGTAGGAGGCGCGCCCTACCAGGCCTGCGCGCTGCCGCAGTGCGGGCAGTCCACGGACGTGGACACCGGCGCGACGAAGATGAAGCCGCAGTCGCAGGAGTAGCACGCGCGGTCGTCGGGTCCGCCGGCGTCGCGCATGCGCCGTTCAGCGGCGTGCATCGGCTCGGGTCGCGGCTTCGGCTCGGGCACGACGTGCAGCCGCCGGCCGCGGACAGCTTTGTGGGGGAAGGGGAAGTGTCGGACGGTCATCGGGGTCATTGGCTCTATCGACAAAAACTCCTGAACTCGCCCAAGGTTTCTCGCTGCAATGGACTTTTCCTTGAGGCGGGCGTCCAGACGCTCGGCCAGTGGCTCGGTCGGGCGCGCGGAGTTGCGATACTCCGGGCACCTCGTGCCGCCCGCCCGCAAACGCAAGATCCGCCTCGTCGTCGCGCTGTCGGCAGCCGTGCTGCTGGCCTGCGGGCTCGTCTACACGAGCCTGCTGAGCTCGAGCGAGTCCGTCACGCCGAGCGATCTCGTCAGCGCGAAGGCGGCCTCCGGCGCGAGTTACACGCTGACCGGGAAGGTGGTGGACGGCTCGGTCCGCACGACCGACGCCGGCGTCGACTTCCGCGTGCGCGACCGCGAGGGAAGCACGTCGGTGCCGGTCAGCTACAGCGGCGCCATCCCCGACCCCTTCCGTGAGGGCCGCGAGGTGATCGTGACCGTCCGCAAGCACGGGGCGACGTTCGTCGGCGAGCGCGACTCGCTCGTGACGAAGTGCCCTTCGAAGTTCACCGAAGACGCCACGCGGCGCGCATCCTCCTGAGTTCCTGATGGCCATCGTCGGGCGCGCGCTGCTGATCCTCGCCCTCGTCGTGGCGCTGTACGGCGTGGCGGCCTCGATCTACGGCGCCGTGCGCCGGCGCGAGCTCGTCGTCTCCGCGCGGCGGGCGGTCTACGCGCTCGCGGCGCTGCTCGTGGCGGCGTTCGGGCTGCTCGAGGCCGCCTACCTGCGCACGGACTTGACCTTCGAGCTGGTCGCGCAGAACTCCTCCTCGGACACGCCGGCCTTCTACAAGCTGACCGCGATGTGGTCGAGCCAGGAGGGCTCGCTGCTGCTGTGGGCGACGCTGCTCGCGCTCTACTCGAGCGCCGCCCTGCGCCTGACGCGCGACCGCCACCGTGACGAGGTGCCCTACGCGACCGCGGTCCTGGCCGGTGTCGCGACCTTCTTCCTCGCGCTGCTCGTCTTCCGCGAGAGCCCCTTCACGCTGATCGCCAACCCGCCGGCCGAGGGCAACGGGCTCAACCCGCTGCTCCGCCACCCGGCGATGATGATCCACCCGCCGCTGCTCTACTCGGGGTACACGCTGTTCACGATCCCGTTCGCGTTCGCGATCGGCGCGCTGATCGCGCGCCAGGTCGGCGCCGCCGACTGGATCCGCGCGACGCGCCGCTTCGCGCTCGGCGCCTGGCTGTTTCTCGGGATCGGCATCCTGCTCGGCGCGCGCTGGTCCTACGCCGAACTGGGGTGGGGCGGCTACTGGGCCTGGGACCCCGTCGAGAACGCGTCGCTGCTGCCGTGGCTGACCGGCACCGCGTTCATCCACTCGATCATGATCCAGGAGAAGCGCGGGATGCTGAAGATCTGGAACGTCTCGCTCGTGCTCGCCACCGGCACGCTGGCGATCCTCGGCACGTTCCTCGTGCGCTCCGGGATCCTCGACTCGATCCATGCCTTCGGCGCGTCGACGCTCGGCGTCCCGTTCGTGATCCTCATCGGCGTGATGATCGGCGGCTCGATCGCGCTCGTCGTGTGGCGCCGCGAGGCGCTGCGCTCGGAGAACCGCCTCGACTCGCTGCTCTCGCGCGAGGCGATCTTCCTGCTCAACAACCTCGTCCTCGTCGCGATGGCGTTCGTCGTGTTCTGGGGCACGTTCTGGCCGCTCATCGCCGAGGCGCTGACCGGGACGCGGCGCGCGCTCGGGCCGCCGTGGTTTGACAAGTACACCGTGCCGCTGGCGATCATGCTCGTCCTGCTCAGCGGAATCGGGCCGGTCATCGCGTGGCGCAAGGCGACGGTGGCGAACGCGCGGCGCAACTTCCTGCTGCCCGCCGTCGCGGCGATCAGCCTCGGCGCGGTGCTGTCGGCCTTCGGCGCGGCCTCGCGCCCGCTCGCGCTGGCGATGTTCGTCTGCGGCGCCTTCGTCGTCGCAAGCGTCGGGCAGGAGTTCTGGCGCGGTGTCGGCGTGCGGCGGGCGATGACCGGCGAAGGCCCGCTGGGCGCGCTGCGCTCGCTGGTCGCGCGCAACCGGCGCCGCTACGGCGGCTACCTCGTGCACGTCGGCATGGCGCTGCTGTTCGTCGGCGTCGCCGCGTCGTCGGCGTTCAACAATGCCCGCGACGTGCGGCTGGTCCCGGGCCAGACGATGCGGGTGGGCGATCACGACTTCACGTACGCACGAGCGACCTCGCGCGTCTCGACGTCGCGCTCTGGCGAGCTGGAGAAGATCTCCTTCGGCGCGGTCGTCGACGTGCGCCGCGACGGCGAGAAGATCGTGACGCTGCGCCCGGAGCGCAGCTACTTTCCGTCCCGCGACATCGCCGGGCTCGGTCCGGTGGGGCGCTTCTTCGAGGGCGAGGCGACGAGCGAGATCGGCTTGAAGGCCGGCTTTCGCCGCGACCTCTGGGCGGCGATGACGCCCGACATCCGCAAGCTCATGCCGACGATCCAGGAGGGCGACCGCGTCTTCGCCGCCGCCGCCGGCAAGCTGCCGCCCGAGCTCGAGGGCCAGGCGCTCGGCGCGGCATTGAGCGGGATCGTCAACCGCTATGTCGCTTCGGAGCCGGCGGCGACCTTCCGTGTCATCTCCTCGCCGCTGGTCACATGGATCTGGCTCGGCGCGATCGTCGTCTTCCTCGGCGGGCTGATCGCGCTGTGGCCCGGGCCGGACGCCGCGCGCCGCCGCGTCACGGCGCGCTACTCGGCGCGGGTGGCAGAGGACCTCGGCCGCGCGTAAGCGGCCGGCGCGGCACGACGCGGGCGGTCAGATCCCACTCCCGGCGTCGCCTCGCGTCGGGGGCTCACACCAGGCCGAAGCGGGCGGCCTCGGCGGCCGCCTGTGCGCGGCTGGTGGCGTCGAGCTTGCCGAGGATCCCGGTGATGTGATGTCTGACGGTGCTGGCGCTGAGGTACAGCTCTTTGCCGATGGCCGCGTCGGTGTACCCCTTTGCCAGGAGCGTCAGGATCTTCTGCTCATGGGGCGTCAGCTCCGGCGGGCACGAAGCCCAGGCCGCGAGATCGCAGCCGCTCTCGAGCGCGAGCAGCCGATCGACGAGCGCGCGCCCCGCGCGCGGCGCCAGCGAGGACTGCCCTTTGGCGGCAAGGCGGATCGCGTCGGCGATCTGCGGGACCTTGGCATCCTTGAAGAGGAAGCTGCAGGCGCCGGCGAGCAGCGCGCCCAGGATGGTGGTGGACCCGATGTCGGCGAGCACGACCACGGCCGGAGCGTCGGGCAGCGCGGCGATCCGCTGCGTCGCGTCGATGCCGCCAAGCTCTGGATCCATGACGACCACGTCAGGACGCAACTCGGTCGCCAGGCGCAGCGCGTCACGGCCGTTGTCCGCCTCGCCGACGATCGCGATGCCGAGGGCGGGCAGCGCGCGCCGCAGGCCGGCGCGAAACGGGGCCGCATCGTCCACCAGCACGGCGCGAACCGGCAGGATCTCGTTGTCGATGAGAGCGTGGGCCATGAGTGCCGTAGTCGGAACCGACCGCGGCGGGCTTAACCGTTGGCTTCTAGACGCACGATCGTTCGATCCGCATCGTCATCGCGGGACCATACACCAAAAACCGGAGGATGGCCTGTGATGAGTGGCTACGCAGGCGGCTGCCGGTGCTCGTCGACCAGGCCCAGCCGCACCGCCAGCACCGCCGCCTGAATGCGGTTCTCGGCGCCGAGCTTCTCCAGCATGCTCGAGATGTGGTGCTTGACGGTGCTCGGGCTGAGCTGCAGCTGCTTGCTGATCTCGGCGGTGTCGCTGCCCCGGACGAGCAGCCTCAGGACGTCGAGCTCGCGCTCCGACAGCTGTGCCGCGATCGGCGCCTCCAGCTCGGCTGCTCCGTGGCGGCGAAGGCGCGCCAGCAGCACCCCGGCGACGCGCGGCGCGATGATCGACTCGCCGGCGCTCGTGGCATGGATCGCGCTGACGATCTGCGGCAGCGTCGCGTCCTTGACGAGGTAGCCCAGCGCGCCCGCCAAGACCGAGTTCAGGACGTCGTTCTCGGACTCGGAGATCGTCAGCATCAGCACGCCGCTGTCCGGCGAAGCCTCGAGCAGCGCGCGCGTCGCGTCGATCCCGGACATCCCCGGCATCCTGACATCCATCACGACGACGTCCGGGCGCAACTCCGCCGCCTGCTTGACGGCCTCGTCGCCCCGGCACTCATCGGCGACGACCTGAAGGCCCGGCTCGGCGTCCAGCAGGCGGCGCAGGCCCGACCGAAACAGATCGTGATCGTCGACCACCATCACGCGCAGGGGCTCGGCGGCGACCGGATGGTCGATCGCGTCCTCGGCTGTGGGTTCGCCGTGCGACATCGCGGGCCTGATCGTACGGCTCACTGCCGACGACGGGTAGGTCAGCGACGGATGCGGCGGCCGGCACGGCTGCGCGCCAACGCGCAGCCGTGCCGGTGAAGCGCGGTGCAACTCCTCCGATGCGGCTTATCGGACCCGCAGCTTCTTGGTCGTGTTGGCGTAACCCGCGCGGGTGACGGTGAACGTCACCATTCCGGACTTCGTCGGGCGCAGCCTGAAGGTGGTGATGCCGCGCTTGTTCGTGGTCTTCGTCGGCGAACGCACGCCTGCGCCGCCGACCTTGACCTTCGCGCCGCTCAGCGCCTTGCGGTTCGAGCCGCGAACGATAGCCCTGACCGACCTCGTCGATCCGCGTCGCAGCGTGCCTCTGAGCAGGACGCTCATCGCCTTGCCCTTCGAGATCTGCTTCGTCGTGAAGGCGCCGACGTTGTTGTCGGCATCGACGCTGGCGACGCGCCAGTACAGCGGCCCGGTCGTGCGGTAGGCCGGCTTCGTGAGGTCGGGCGCCCAGTTGGTGTTGTCGGTCTTCACGGACTCCACGAGCCTCGTGAAGCTGTCGCTGGTCGATACCTCGACGCGGTAGTGGGCCGCCGCGGCGGCCGCTCCCCAGCCGAACACGAGTCGCGTCTTCGACCGCGTCATGCGGGGGCCCGGCGGCGAGCCGATGATGCGGGTGAAGGCCGCTGCCGGAGAGTAGGCACTCGCCACCTTGCCGCTGCGCGTCGCGAAGTTCGCGCGCACCTTGTAGTGCAGGATGCCGGTCCCCGTGTACTTCGTCGGTGCGAACGCCGAAGACTTCACGGTGAAGTCCTGCGCGTCGCCGTCGGCCTCCTCGGCATGGAGGTCATAGGAGATCGCACCCGGCACCGGCGACCACGAGAACACGGGGATCAGCTCGCCCTGTGTCGGGTTGTCGCCGGCCAGCACGGGCGCGGGAAGAGCACGGCGGAAGCTGCCGGTCGCCGACCAGCGCATCTCCACGCGGCCCGAGGCCAGCACCTGCAGCTGCTCGGCGCGCACGCGCCAGTACAGCGCCGTGTCCGCGGGGTAGGGCGTCTGGCTCGTGTATGCCGTCGCCGCGGTCACGACGTTGTCGAGCAGGCTGCCGAACTGCGGGTCTGCGGAGACCTGGATGTTGTATTTCTGCGCCCCGTCGACCGGTGTCCAGCGGAATCTCGGCTGCGTCGCCACCTGGGCCCCCGAGCCCGGCTCGACGAGGTTCGGCGGGATCGACAGCTTGCGGAAGTTCTGCGGGTCGTAGCTCGTCGGGCCGCCGCTGATGCCGCTGCCGTCGGACTGCGAGGCGGGTATTACGGCCCAGAAGTACGACGTCGCCTCGTCCTCCAGCACGCGGTTGGGGACGTAGGCCGGCATCGCGGTGAAGGCCGCGTCGACGACGTTCGTGAAGTTCGAGTCGCGGGCGATCAGGACGAAGTAACGACGGGCGCCGGCCACCGGAGCCCAGCGCAACACCGGAGTGCCCGACACTTGGCCGCCGACGGGCGTGCCGTAGGCCGGCGCCGGGAGCTGGATGGCTGCGGCCGGATCGGATGAGGATGCCGGGGGGGCGCCGTAGGTGAACGCGGGAGCGTTCTCGCTGCCCCCCACCTGCGTCCAGCGGCTGATGACCTGGCTCGTCAGACTGTCGTTCTCGCGGAAGGCATCGTCGCTCAGCGCACGCACGCGCAGGCAGTACGTCACGCCGTCTGCGAAGGCGTGAACGGACGTTGAGGACGCCCTCTCCGCTGAGAACGGCTGCCCGAACCGTGCCGGTTGCGCGGGCGATGTGATCCCGATGCCCCCGGGGATGCCCGTCGGGCGGTTCGGCGACAGCGGCGTCCACCCGAGCGCGGACGTCTTGATCGGCCCGCTCGCGTTGCTCCAGCCACAGCCGCCGGACGTGTGCACCGTCCACTGCACCTGGTACTGCGCGGCGCCCGGTACGGCACCCCACGTGACGAGCGGCGACGCCGTCGCGGCGTCGGCCGTCGTGACGGTTTCGACCGCCAGCCCCGGGACGGTCGGCGTCACGTCGTCGTAGGACTTCTCGAAGGTCGGGCCCCTGTTCCACTGCCCCGGGTTGTCGTCGGCGTCAAACGCCCTTACGCGCCAGTGATAGCCGCTGCTGGCGGAGAAGTCGTTGTTGTTGGGCAGCACCCGCAGCGGTGACAGCGAGGTGCCGAGGACCCGGTCCTTACAGCAGACGCGGGAGCCCGCGGCGAAGTCGTCATCGGGGTTGATCTCGACCTCGTAGCGGGCGGCGCCCTGGACGGCGTCCCAGTCCAGCAGCGGATCGACGACCGCGGCCGTGTCGTTGAGGTCGACGAAGCGCGCCGCCGTCCCCGTCGGCCAGGACCACGTGAACGATCCGACGGCCGAGCGCGCACCGCGATGGCCTTCGGCGTCGACCGGAGTGATCGCCCAGTAATAGCGCCCGGCGGGCAGCGTGCCCTGCAGGGTGTACACGCTGGCGAGCGTCTCCACGGGCTTGTTCGCCGCCCCGATGACGCTCTGCGCGAGCGACGGATCCGTGGCGATCGTGACCAGATACTTGGTCGCGTGGTGGACGGGCGACCAGCGCAGCACGAGCGGCGCCGACGGCCACGCGATCGGTGCGTCGGCCGCGGGCGACAGCAGCGACGGCGCGGTCTTCCAGGCCTTCGTCACCGTGCGCGTCGACGACCATCTGCCGGCACGGTCGCGCTTGGAGATCGCGCGCACGCGCCAGTGGTACTTGCCGTCAGGGACGGACTTGGTCAGCGTTGCCGCCGTGTTGCGCGTGCGCTGTGACCCCCGGCCGGCCCCCTTGCCCAGGACGATCGAGCCGAACCGCGCGTCGGCGGAGAGCTGAAACTCGTAGTGCGCGGCGCCCTTCACGCTGCGCCACTTGAACGTCGGCAGCCCCTCCACGGAGCTTCCGGCGGCCGGCGCCTCCAGTCCCGGGGCCTTCAACGCCGCTTGTGCGCTGCCGGCGAACACGAGGCCGACGACCACGACACCCGCATAGATGCTTGGGAAACGCATGTCGCGACATCTCAGCCTCATCCGGACTTCCTTCCGTGGTTGTGCGCGCCCTTCGGCGCAGGCGCTGACTTGAGCGTGCGCGCGCGGAACGCCGCGACGCGGTTGACGATGTCGGCCGGCCGTGCGCCGGGCGCCACCCGCGGCACCCGCGGGAAGCCGACGTGGATGTGATCGGCGTGATCTCCCATCGACAGCGTGTTGTCCTGACCGTTGACGGTCATCAGGCTGATGATCTGGTTGGGACGCACGTAGCCCTGTAGCTGCACGAGCTTGTCCAGCGCTTCGGAGGTGACCGACCCGGCGCCCTGGTGTCCGGCGATCGACACGCCGTTGATCGCGGAGATGTCGACGGCGTGCCCGTAGGAGTGCGCCGAGATGTTGCCGGAGCTCGTGCGCACCGAATGGCCGGAGGTCAGCGAGCTGACCGTCGGGTGCAGCCCGGAGCGCGCCAGGAACACGAGCGTCGCGAGCACACGGCGGTCGATGTGGCCCTTGGCGATGTCCCGGCGACCCGCGGGGTAGACGTCGATGTCGTCGCTGCGCAGCACCATCCGTATGAGCTGGCGCTTCGTCAGCAGCAGCGCCTGGCCCGGTGACGGCTCGACCGCGCCGTGGCCCGCGAACGGATTGCCGCGCGCGCGGAACAGGCTGAAGTCCTCGCGCAACGCACGTTCGGTGAGGGCCGCGACGAGCATCT
>JAHWJM010000119.1 GCA_019348435.1 Actinomycetota bacterium | reverse complement strand
GCCGGGCGGCGTCGCGGTGACAGCCACCAGCCGGGGACTCGAGGTGGAGACCGATGGCAGCGTTGACGTGGTGTCCGACACGGCGGCTGCGCTGGCCGCCTTGCGGAGCGCGTCGTGAGCGACTACGTCCGCGACGGCGCGGAGATCTACCGCCGCTCGTTCGCCACGATCCGCGCCGAGGCACGCCTCGACGGCTTCGGACCCGTGCTCGAGCGCGTCGTCGTGCGGATGATCCACGCCTGCGGCATGGTCGATCTGGCGACGGACGTCGCCGCGTCGGCCGGCTTCGGCGACGCCGGCGAGCGGGCGCTGCGCGACGGGGCGCCGATCTTCTGCGACACGTCGATGGTCGCCACCGGTGTGACCCGCTCGCGTCTGCCGGCGGCCAACGCGGTCGTCTGCACGCTGGCGGAGCCATCGGTTCCGGCGCTGGCCGCCGAGCTCGGCACGACCCGCACCGCGGCGGCGATGGAGCTGTGGCGCGAACAGCTCGGCGGCGCCGTTGTCGTCGTCGGCAACGCGCCGACGGCGCTCTTCCGGCTGCTGGAGCTGATCGAGGAGGGCGTCGCGCCGCCGGCGGCAGTGATCGGCGTGCCGGTCGGCTTCGTCGGGGCAGCCGAATCCAAGGCCGCGCTGGCAGAGCATCCCTCTGGCGTGGAGCACGTCGTCGTGCACGGCCGCCGGGGCGGGAGCGCGATCGCCGCCGCGGCCGTCAATGCGCTCGCCAGCCCGCAGGAATGACCGCCGCTTCATCGATGCCCGGACGCCTCTACGGCGTCGGGGTTGGCCCAGGTGATCCCGAACTCGTCACCCTGAAGGCGACGCGCCTGATCGCTGCCGCCGACGTCGTCGCCCACACCGTCGCGCGACGAGCTGCGGGCAAAGGTATGGCGCGGACGATCGCGGCTCCGCACCTGCGTGCGGGCGTCATCGAGGTCACCCTGACCTACCCGATCACGATCGAGCAGACAGACCACCCCGGCGGCTATGACGGGGCCCTCTCCGACTTCTACGATGCGGGCGCCGCCGAGCTCGCCGCGCACCTCGACGCGGGCCGTGACGTCGTCGTCCTCTGCGAGGGCGACCCCTTCTTCTACGGCTCGTACATGTACCTCCACGAACGCCTCGCGCATCGCTACGCGACCGAGGTCGTGCCGGGCGTGACGTCGTTCAGCGCGGCCGCGGCCGCGGCCGGGACACCACTGGCCAAGCGCGACGACGTCTTGACGATCCTGCCGGGGACGTTGCCGCCTGACGTGCTTGCGGCACGCCTGAGCTCGACGGACGCCGCAGTCGTGATGAAGCTCGGGCGAACCTTCGGCGGCGTGCTGGAGGCGGCCGAGACCGCCGGAGTCGCGAGTCGCGCAATCTACGTCGAGCGCGCGAGTTCGGCGATCGAGCGGACGGCGGCGCTGCGCGACGTCGTGGCCGATGCGGTCCCCTACATGTCGCTCGTCCTCGTTCCGACGGATGCCGGAAATCGCGATGCCCCCTCCCCGGCAGGCAGCGTGACGGTGGTCGGGCTCGGGCCGGCGGGAGCGCAGTGGCTGACACCCGAGGCGCAGGCCGAGCTGGCGGCGGCGGACGTCCTCGTCGGCTACCGCACCTACCTCGACCGGGTGCCGCCGCGACGTGGGCAGCAGCGCTTCGCCAGCGACAACCGCGTCGAGGCCGAGCGGGCCGTGCACGCGCTCGCGCTTGCCGCCGCCGGGGCACGCGTCGCCGTCGTCTCCTCGGGGGATCCCGGCATCTTCGCGATGGCCGCGGCGGTGCTCGAAGCCCTCGACGGCGCGCAGGGCGCGCTCGCAGCGGTGCGGGTGCGCGTCGTGCCGGGGCTGTCGGCGATGCAGGTGGCGGCCTCCCGCGTCGGCGCGCCGCTGGGGCACGACTTCGCGGTGGTGTCGCTGTCGGACAACCTCAAGCCGTGGACGGTGATCGAGCGCCGCCTCGAGGCGGCCGCGGGCGCGGACATGGCGCTCGCGCTCTACAACCCCGCTTCCGCGACGCGGCGCGAACAGCTCGAACGCGCGATCGAGGTCCTCCGGCGTCACCGGGCCCCCGCCACGCCGGTCGTCGTCGCGCGGGCCGTCGGATCGGATGTCGAGACCGTCACCGTCACGTCCTTGGAGCACCTCGACCTCGCTGTCGTCGATATGCGGACGCTGCTCATCGTCGGCTCCTCGACGACGCGCGCCTTCGGCTCCGATGGCGAAGGCGCCGATGCTCACGTCTACACGCCGCGCAGCTACCCCGCTGCCTGACGCCGTGCCCAGACCCCCGCCTCGGCGACGGTGCGGACCGTGGCGACCTGCAGGCGCGGCGGCCGGCGCACGACGACGACGGGCAGAGCGCGTACACGCGCGGCCTGCAGCTTGGCCTCGGTCAACCGGCCGCCGCTGTTCTTCGTGACGACGAGGTCGACGCCGTGCGCGTCGACCAGCGCGAGCTCGCTCTCGAGCGTGTACGGCCCGCGATCGAGCAGCACCTCGTGCCGGGGCGGCAGCCTCGTGTCCGGCGGGTCGACGCAGCGGATGAGAAACCATGCCTCTGTGTCGGCGGCGAAGGCGGCCAATCCCTGGCGGCCGGTCGTCAGCAGGACGCGCCCGGCGCCGAGCGCGCGGACCGCCGCGGCGGCCTGCGGGAGATCGTCGACCCACTGCCAGCGATCGCCGTCGCCCGCGACCCAGCCGGGCCGCTCGAGGCGCAGCAGGGGGACGCCGGCGCTCGCCGTCGCCGCGGCGGCCGAGGCGGAGATGCGCTCGGCGAACGGATGGGTCGCGTCGACCACCGCCGCGATCGCCTGGTCGACGAGCCAGTGCGCGAGCGCATCAGGCCCGCCGAAGCCGCCGCTGCGCACCTCGCCGGCCGGCAGCCGCGGGCGGGCCACGCGACCGGCGAGGGAGGAGATGATCGGCAGGCCGGCGCTATCGAGGTCGGCCGCGAGCGCACGCGCCTCCGCGGTACCGCCGAGGATCAGGACGCGCCGGCTCACCTCGTACGGCGCAGCAGGTAGATGTCGAAGATCCAGCCCTTGCGCTTCTTCGCCGCCTCGCGCGCGCCGACGATCGCGCCGGCGACATCCTCCAGCGCGCCGCTGATGAGCAGCTCGTCGGGCGTGCCGAGGTAGGCGCCCCAGTAGATCTCGATTCCGCCGGCAGGAAGCCGCGCGAACGCCGCTCCCGCGTCGAGCATGACCACGACGTCGTCGACGCCCTCCGGCAGCCCGTCGTCCAGAAGCCGGGCGGGGGTGATCTGCACCGCGCCACCGACCCGGTTGAGGGGGATCCGATGGCGCGCGGTCAGCGCGTGCAGCGAGCTGATGCCCGGGATCACCTCGTAATCGAGCGCGATCCGCCCGCGCTGCGCGATCTGCGTCACGACGGCAAGCGTGGACTCGTACAGCGACGGGTCGCCCCAGACGAGGAACGCACCCGTCTCGTCCGGCGCGAGGTGCTCGGCGAGCGCGTCCTCCCACAGCGCGATGCGCTGCCGGCGCCAGTGCCGCACGGCGGCCGCATAGTCCGCGGCTTCGCGCCATGGGCGCGGTGGGTCGGCGAGCTCGACGGTGCGGTGAGCGCGGGCCGTACGGTGCCGGTCGACGATCAGGCGACGCATGGCCAGGAGGTCGTCGGCGCCGTCCTTCCTGACGACGAACAACACGTCGAAGGCGTTCATCGCCGTCACCGCCTGCACGGTCACGTGATCCGGATCGCCCGCGCCGATGCCGATCAGCAGCAGCCGGCGGACGCTCACCGCCGGCGAGCCTTCGAGTAGAGGTGGCTGTCGCGAAATCCGTGCGCGCCGAGGGCGGGGCCGACGAGGATCGTGGCCGTTCGCCTGACGCCGGCGTCGCGGACGAGGCCGGCGATCGTTCCCAGCGTTCCCCGTAGGACGACCTCGTCGGGCCAGCTCGCACGCGCGACGGCTGCGGCCGGGCAGTCGCGGCCGTACTGCGGCGCGAGCGTCTGCACGATCTCCTCGATCGCGTGGGTGCCGAGGTGGATGACGAGCGTCGTGCCGTGCGCCGCCAGCGATCCGAGCTCCTCACCGGCCGGGATCGCGGAGGCCCGCCTGCCGTAGCGGGTGAGGATCACCGTCTGAGCGACCTCGGGAATCGTCAGCTCGCAGCGCAGCGCGGCGGCTGCCGCCGCGAACGCCGGCACCCCGGGCGTGACATCCCACGGGATGCCGAGCTCGTCGAGGCGCCGCGTCTGCTCGGCGACTGCGCTGTAGATCGAAACGTCACCGGAGTGCAGGCGCGCGACGTCGCGCCCGCCGCCGTGGGCGGCCACGACCTCGTCGATGATCTCGTCGAGCTGGAGGTGCTGGGTGTCGACGAGCCGCGCGCCCGCTGGAGCGTGCGCGAGGATCTCGTCGGGGACGAGCGCCCCCGCGTAGAGGCAGACCGGTGCGCCTGCGATGAGGCGCTGGGCGCGCAGGGTGAGCAGGTCGGGCGCCCCCGGCCCCGCCCCGATGAAGTGCACGATGGGAGTCACCGGCCGATCAGCGCTCCTTCGTGACCGACCACTGGACCACCGTCCTCTGCGCGCGCCAGGAGGTGAACGCGCCGAGCGGCTCGGCGTGCGCGACGTCGATGCGGGTGAGGCTTCCACCGTGGATTCGGCGTGCCGCGGCGACCACGTGCTCACCTTCGAGGGTGACGGTATTGGCGACGAGCCGTCCGCCGTCCGGCAGCGCAGTCCAGCACGCGTCGAGCAGACCGGGAGTGGTGATGCCGCCGCCGACGAACACAGCGCCGGGCGCCGGCAGCTCCCGCAGGGCGTCCGGCGCCGGGCCGCGCACGACGCGCAGCTCCGGCACGCCGAGCCTGAGCGCGTTCGCCGCGATGGCCTCGGCTCGGTCCTCTCGTCGCTCGACGGCGATAGCACTGGCGCCGGGCTCGGCTCGCAGCCATTCGATGCAGACCGAGCCGCTGCCGGCGCCGACGTCCCACAGCAGCTCGCCGGGCAGCGGCGCGAGAGCGGCCAGCGTCATCGCCCTCACGTGGCGCTTGGTGAGCTGGCCGTCGCCCTCGTACGCCTCGTCCGCCAGTCCCGGCGTGCGTGCGTGCGCGGGACCGCCGCTGACGGTGACGGCGACGAGGTGCAGTGGGTCGGCGGCGTGGTCGATCGCCTGCTGCGCGGTCGTGTCAACGCGCTGCTCCTGCGGCCCGCCGAGCTGCTCGAGGATCGTGAAGGCGCTGGCGCCGAAGCCGCTCTCACACACGACGCGGGCGAGCTGGGCGGCGCCGCGGGCGCCTGTCACGTAGGCGACGATCCGCCTGCCCGGCTGCAGCGCGCGGGCGACGGCCTGCGGCGGCCGGCCCACGGCGCTGACGAGCTCCACCCCGGCCTGTGCCCATCCCATCCGCGCGCAGGCGAGCGCGAAGGCCGACGGGTGGGGGAAGACCCGCACGCGATCCGGACCCGCCTTGCGCACGAGCGTCGCGCCGACGCCGTGCAGCAGGGGGTCGCCGCTGGCCAGAACCGCCGCGTCACCGTGCGTCCCGATCGCAAGCTCGTCGACGAGCGGCTCCATCGGAGAGGGCCACGGACGGCGCGCGGCGCCAACCTCCGCCGGCAGTAGATCCAGCTGGCGCTGCGCGCCCACGATCAGCGCCGTGTCGCAGAGCGCCGCCCGGGCGGCGTCCCCCAGCCCGGCCCAGCCGTCGGCGCCGATCCCGATGACCGTCAGCATCGCGCGGCCACTGCGACGGCGGCGGCGACGGCAGCGGCGGCGCGCGCGTTGCGTTCCGGGCTGCGGGCGGTGATCCGGATGTGGCGCTCGTCGAGGCCGGGAAACGACGCTGCCGGTCGCACGGCGATGTGATCGCGACGCAGGGCGGCCACGACGCCCGGCCCGTCGGGGACCGCGACGAGAACGAAATTGGCCGCGCCCGGCCAGACGCGGACGTCGTCGATCGCGCGCAGGCGTTCCTCGAGGTCGGTCCGCTCCGCCGCCGCCTGCTCGGCGATCGCGGCAAGCTCGCCGGGATGCGCGGCGGCAGCGCGCAGCGCGGCCAGCGCCAGCGCGTTCGCCGACCACGGCGGCCTGACCGCGCGCAGCCGGTCGGCAAGCGCTGGTGCGCTCATCGCGTACCCGACCCGGAGCCCCGGCACCGCGAGCGCCTTCGTCAGCGACCGCACGACGATGACGTCGTCGAGCGCTGTACGGGCAAGTGTTCCCGGCTCGCCCGGAACGAGATCCATGAAGGCCTCGTCGACGACGACGACGCGGCCGGGACGGCGCAGCGCAAGGATCGCCGTGGCGGGATCCAAGGTGCCGCTCGGCGACGCCGGGTTGCCGACGACGACGAGGTCGGCGGCCTCCGGAATGCGTGCGGGGTCAAGCGCGAAGTTGCGCGCGGGGTCGCGCTGGACACGAACCACCGGGACGCCGTGGGCGCGCAGCGCGGCCTCGCATTCTGTGAAGCCGGGGTGCACGCATGCGGCGAGCGCGGGCCGCAACGCCGGCGCGAGCAGCCAGAGCGCCTCGGCGGCGCCGTTCGTCGGGACGATCTCCCGTGGGTCGCGGCCGTGCAGGGCGGCCAGGGCGGCGATCGTCTCGTCCTCGCGCGGGTAGCGCTGGGCATCGTCGTCAAGCGCGTCGTCGAGCGCGGCACGCAGCCACGGCGGCGGACCGCCCGCCACGACGTTGACCGCGTGATCAGCGTCGCCGGGGCGAACGTCGCGGTCTCCGTGTCGGCGCAGCGAGAGGTCGGCAGCCGGCGGGACTGCGCGACCGAGCGTCACCGCGCGACCGGCGACGACGAGATCCACGCGGCCCGCCCGTGCCGCCAGGCGCTGCGTCGCCTCGCCCAGCAGGTCGAGCGAGCTCAGGATGCCGTCGTCGTGGAGCGCACGCAGCGGGTTCAGCGCGGCCTGCGGCGACTCGCCCACGATGAACCGGCGCGCCATGTGCCGCACACCTGCGGCGCTGGCCACGCCCAGCGCCTTGCGCCCCGTCTTGGTGTTGCCCATCCGCAGCGCCGCCTCGATCGGCGGTGGACGGTCGTCGACCTCGCCGAGGAACCCGGTGAGGTGGCGAGCGAGGTCGTCGAGGTCCCGGCACGCGGGGACGACGTCGACGAACCGGAACAGCGCCGCCCGCAGTTCGGCGTCGCGCGCGGAGAGCTCCATCGCCTTGTCGTCGATCGCGCGCAGCGGGTTGCGCGCGCGCCCGGGCAGGCGACCGGCGATCGCGCGGCCGACCTCGACGAGCTCACGCTCGAGGTCGTCGGTGCCGTGCGCTGCGTGCGCCGTCATCGCGTTTAACGCTACTCCGGCGGCGGCCGCGGCGCGCAGGTCGGCGCGGGCCGCGCGTCGCTCGCGCTGCGCCTCGAGTTCCGGGCGCCGGACCGAACGCTGACCGACGAGGAGGTCGCCGGGCGCCGCGAGAAGATCGTCGAGGCGCTGCGGGCACAGGTCGGGGGCGAGCTGCGTGGCTGACGCCCCCACCGTCGCGGTGCTCGGCGCGGCGGGCTACGCGGGCGCCATCGCCGCGTCGCTGCTGCACCGCCACCCCGGCTTCGAGCTGGCCCACGTCACCGCGCGGGCGGAG
>JAHWJM010000118.1 GCA_019348435.1 Actinomycetota bacterium | reverse complement strand
AGGCTTCCTGCTCGGCGTGCTGTTCACCGTGGCCGTCGTGTTCACCGGCGCGCCGGCTGTGGTGCTGCAGCCGTGCTGACCGGCGCCCTCGCGCACGCGGTCGCGCCGCTGCACCCCGATGACCTGTGGCGTGCCTGGAACCTCGCGACGCCAGTGCTCGTCGGGTTGGTGTTGATCGCCTGGGCGTACCGGCGGGGGGTGGGCAGGGGACAGCCCAGCCGCGGACGCATGATCGCGTTCTGGGTGGGGCTGGCCGCCATCGGCGTCGGGCTGGTCTCGCCGCTGGACGCGCTGTCGTCGTCGCTGGCGTCGGCGCACATGGTGCAGCACGTCGTGCTGATTCTCGTCGCGGCGCCGCTGCTCGCATTTGCCGCACCGGGCGCAGCCGTGCTGCGGGGGACGCCGCTGCCGGCGCGGCGCGCGGTGGGCGCGGGGCGCCGGCAGGCCGGGCTGACGTACCACCGGCTGCGGATGCTGCGCCACCCGATCACGGTGTGGCTGCTGCACGTCATGACGCTCTGGCTGTGGCACGCCGCGGTGCTGTACGACGCTGCGGTCCGCCAGCCCGCGCTGCACGCGCTCGAACACACCATGTTCCTCCTCACCGGCATCCTGTTCTGGCGCGTGGTCGTCGGCGCCCGCGTGGCGGAGCGACCGTCGTATGGCGGCGGCATCGCGCTGGTGTTCACGATGGCGCTGCAAAGTGTCTTCCTGTCAGTGCTGCTGACGTTCGCGCGCGAGCCCTGGTACTCGGTCTATGACGGCACCACTGGCGTCTGGGGCCTGACGCAACTCGCGGACCAGCAACTGGCCGGCGTCATCATGTGGGTGCCGGCCGGCGCGGTCTACGCAGTCACCGGGCTGGTGCTGCTGTCCTCCCGCGGAAGTGGTCTCGGGCGCGTCGCGCCGGACAAGAGCGTGCGGCTGGTGCGCGGGGACCGCGACGCGTTCGGCGTGCACGGGCGGTCGGCCGAGCAGCGTCCAGCCGCGATCAGGACCCCGGGCGATCTCGCCCGCGCGCACGAGTCGCTGCAGCGCGGTCGACGTCGTCGGCCGGTGCAGGCAGGCGAGCTGCCCGAGCAGTTCGTGCGTCAGCGGCAATGGCAGGACCACGCCCTGCGGAGTGATCCTGCCCCAGCGGTCGGCGAGATGCCAGAACAGGGTGAGCAGGCGCGTCTCCGCTTGCCGGGTCTGGGCGATCGCGAGTTGGAGGACGAGTGCACGCGAGCGCTGCGTGCTGCGCGCCAGCAACGCGACCATGATGCTCGGCCAGCGGCTGAGCAGGCCGGTGAAGCGCTCGTCGAGGATCGCCAGCGTCGTGGGCTGCAGCACACGCCACGTGCTTGTCCCGTCGACGAGCCCGGCCGGCTCCGCTTCCCACGGGCGCAGCAGGTCACCGCCGCCGAGCAGCTCCGGGCAGTCCCGGTCGTGCACGCAGATCGACCGGCAGACGAGCCCGTCGAGGACGAGCAGGCCGAGCCCGTCGGCCAGCGTGGGGTCTGCGGAGGGCGGCGACCACGGTCCGATCGGGAGCTGCAGCCGGCGCGCCATGACGCGCCGACGCAGCATCTGCGCCGTGTCGCCGTCGATGGCGGCCAGCAGGTCAGGGTCGTGCCGAAAGACGCGCACCGCGTCCGGCCGCGGGGGGCGCCGCGCCCCCGTGCCCCAGAAGGTCTGCGTGTTGCTCTCCGCGTTCATCGCATCTCCTGCTCGGGTTCCGTTCCTGCTAGATCCCCAGCTGGCCGGGGGCCAGTCTGGTGGCAGACCACCATTCGGCGCCGCGCTATCCCCCATGTTCAGCGGTCCGGGCCGGTACCGACGTAGCGCCCGCGAAACAGACGGATGGCATCGATCGAGGCGTCGGTGAAGCGTTCGCAGCCGAGCAGGCGCCGGTACGCCGCGACCGCGACCTCGTAGCGCATCCCGGTCGCGTCGGGGACGACGATCGTGCCGGTCGGGGCCTGGGCCTGCAGCGCGCGCAGCTGCTCGAGGCGCTCCTCGGCGACCTCGTCGCCGTAGAAGATCACCGTCACGCCACGCCGCAGCGCGGCCGTCAGCTGCTCGACAGGTGGCGCGTCCTCGTAGAACCGCGGGAGGGCGGGAGCCCCCGGAGGGCCGTCGACCGGCGGACTGAGCTGCTCGCCCGCGCGGGCGCGGCGCAGCTCACAGCCACCTGCCTCAACCGCCTTCACGAGCTGCGTCTCGCGCACGGGCGGCAACGTCGCATCCGTATCGGAATCGGTGCCGCCGAGCATCGCGACCATGAGCCCCGCGACGGCAGCACCGATCGCGATGCAGATGATCGCGTAACGCGCGATCGGGCCCACGCGAGCCTGCCCGCGTCTCGTGTGCTTGTCGACTGGCGCCATCCGCGAGTCCTCTGACCCACGGCGTTCCCGCGCGGGCCTGCGCACCATCTCGCTACGTCAGCTCGCGAACGTCCGGATCGCCGCCACAGGCTGCCCGCACCGTACCCTTCAGCCGTGCACGCGCGGTACATCCCGCTGTTCTGGCGTCTGTTCATCCCCAACGCCACGGTGCTTGCGGCCGCCGCGCTCGTGCTCCACCTGCAGCCGGCGAACGGGCGGATCCCGGCCATCGCAGGCGGTCTTCTGATGATGCTGGTCGTCAACCTCGTGCTGATGCGCCGCGCGGTGACGCCGCTGGAACGCCTGACGGACCTGATGGGCCGCGTGGACCCGCTGCGGCCAGGCGAACGGATCCCGGCGCCGCAGGCCGAGTCGGAGGTCGGCGTGCTGACCGAGGCGTTCAACGAGATGCTCGATCGGCTGGAGACCGAGCGGCGCGAGAGCCTGCGCCGGACCCTGTCCGAACGCGAGGCCGAGCGCCGCCGCGTCGCCGATGAGCTGCACGACGAGATCGGCCAGAACCTCACCGCGCTCGCCCTGCAGCTCGACCGTCTGCACAAGCGCGCCCCGCTCGACGTACGGCGCGAGGTCGTCGACCTGCGCGACAGCGTCCTGGCAAGCGTCGAGGACGTGCGCGGCGTGGTGCGCACGTTGCGGCCCGAGGGACTCGACGCGCTGGGACTACCGGCCGCGCTGACCAGCCTCGCGACGCGCCTGACCGAGCAGACCGGCATCCGTATCGTGCGCGAGCTGCAGCGCGACCTGCCCACGCTGGAGGACGACCAGGAGCTCGTCCTCTATCGCGTGGCGCAGGAGAGCGTCACCAACGCAATCCGCCACGCGCAGGCGGGCTGCATCGCGATCTCGCTGACGGCGGACGGAAAGCTCGTGGAGCTGACGGTTCGCGACGACGGTGTCGGGATCGACGAGCGGCGCGCAGCCGGCACCGACGGCGGGATCCGCAGCATGCGCGAGCGCGCGCTGTCGGTCGGCGCTCGGCTCGTCATACAGCGGCGTACCGACGGTCCTGGCACCGAGGTGCGCCTCGTGGTCTCATCTGAGTCATGACCGACACAGCCAGCGTCCGGATCCTGCTCGCCGACGATCACGCCGTGGTGCGTCACGGCCTGCGCCTGACGCTCGAGGCGGAGCCCGGTTTCGCGGTCGTCGCCGAAGCGAGCGATGGCGCGCAGGCCGTCGACGCCGCGCTGCACGAGGACCTCGACCTCGCGATCCTCGACATCTCGATGCCGCGCCTGACCGGCATCCAGGTGACCCGCCAGCTCGCCAAGCACCGGCCCGACCTGCGCATCCTGATCCTGTCGATGCACGACAACGAGCAGTTCTTCTTCGAGGCCCTGCGGGCGGGGGCGTCCGGCTACGTGCTGAAGTCCGCCGCGCACGAGGATCTCGTCGCCGCCTGCCGCGCGACGATGCGCGGCGAGCCGTTCCTCTACCCGCGCGGGATCGCGGCGCTCGTGCGAGAACACCTCGAGCAGGGTCGCGAAGCGCTCGTACCGGAACCCCTTACGGCGCGCGAGTCCGAGGTCGTCAAGCTCATCGCCGAAGGGCTGACCAGCCGCGAGATCGCTGCCCTGCTGAGCATCAGCGACAAGACCGTCGAGCGCCATCGCGCGAACGTGCTCGAGAAGCTTGGCCTGAAGGACCGCGTCGCGCTGACGCGCTACGCGATCAGGCGCGGCCTCGTCGAACCCTGATGCCCGGGACACGGCGCTACCTCACCCGCGCCGGCACGTTTGCACCTGCATGAGACACACACTGTTCATCACCCTTGCCATCGCCATCGCGGCGATGTTCTCCGCCCCGCCCCTCGCGCCCGCGCAGGCATCCGCAGGCGAGGAACTGCTCGTGCCGCTCGCGCGGTCTAGCCCCGTCGACGAGTACGCCGGCTGGCTGCTGTTCAGCCGGTGGGACGGCGAGCGCTACCGGCTGAGCAGCTGGCACGACGGCGAGCTGCGCGACCTGCCGGTGCCCGCGCAGGCGCAGATCTTCGATGCCGATCTCGGGCCCGACTCCAAGGGCCGTCCGTCCGTGGTGGTCTCGCTGTGCGCCGGGTCCTGCGACCTGTTCGTCATCGGCCTGCGCGTCGGCGATCGCCTGCGGCCCGTGCGCAACGCCAACACGAACGGGCACGACGAGATCGCGCCCACCGTCTGGAAGGGGCGGCTGGCGTTCGGCCGGCGCTACGGCGCGGACAAGGTCATCCCGTACACCAAGCTTCTGAGCTGGCCGCGCGCGCGGCGCTCCGAGCGCCTCGCGGGCCTGCCCACCCGGCGCTGCGGCGCGGTCGATCCGCCCGACTGCCGCAGGATCGAGGAAACGCGCCTGGCTGCGATGGATCTCTGGGGTCGGTGGGTGGCGCAGAGCTGGACCTACCAGCCCGACAGCTTTCCGGGCTTTCGTCAGAACGAGATCCGGCTGACGAACGTCAGCCGCAGCGACACGCGCCAGGTGGCGTACATGACGACCGGCCTCGGCGGTCAGACCTACCTCGGGCCGTCGATCGCCGAAGGTCGCGTCGCGTTCTTCCGTGCCTGCCAGGGCGACCCCGGCGGATGTTCCACGACGAACTCCGGCGCGATCCGCTACCGGATCAGCAACGGCAGATACGAGATCGACGGTGCCGTCGCGGCGTGGTCGGACTGGGCCTGGAGCGGCGCCACCGCCTATCGCGTGACGCCGGACTACGCCTGCGCCGGCGGCGATCCGGGCATCCCCGCCGAGCCGTGCGGGATCTACCGTCGTCAGGGCCTGGACTGGCGGCCGATCGACGCGGAGCGCGTGCGATAGCGGCTCACGAGTGATCCTGCTCGACCTCGTGGACGAGCCGTCGGTGCGCCTCCAGCGCCGCGTCGTGTGCGCGGTCGCCCTCGGAGCCGCGCCGGCGGTGGTCGAGGTCGCGCAACCGCTCGCTCGGCCCGTAGGCCACGATGCGTTCGCCCGGGCGGATCTGCACATCGAACGTCGGCGAGCCGATCCACGCGCCGTCTGCGAGCGTCACGCCGAGAACGACCACACCCTCGTCGCGCAGGTTCAGCTCGCCGAGCGTCCGCTGCGCCAGCCAATCGCCCTCGCGGACGAGGATCTCCCCGACGGCGTACTGCTCGGCGAGGTGCAGCAGGGCTCCGTAGTCGCGTGCCTCGAGGTCCGTCCAGCGATCGAGGATCTTCGCGATCAGCCACGACAGGCGGCGGTCGACCCAGGCGCTCTTGGCCAGCAGCCAGACGCAGATCAGCCCGCCGACGAGCGCCAGGACGCGGTGAAGCGCCTGGCTTCCGCCCGCGTCGGTGAAGGAGATCATGAGCGTCGCGATGACGGTCACGAGCCCGGCGCTGCCGACGAGCATCAACGTCGCGACGATGCGGCGGCGCACCGGATGCCCGACGACCGCCTCCGCCTCGGACGTCGTGAACCCGGTGCCCGAGAGCGCCGAGCGCGCCTGGAAGCGGGCGGCCTCGCGCGAGAGCCCGGTCAGCGTGAGCGCGACGGTCGCGACGCGCGTGATGAGCAGCGAGACGAGCATCACGACGATGACCGTGGCGATCGCGACCATCGTCTAGGGCTCGAGCATCTGGTTGGCGTAGGACATGCTGCTCCCCGGATCGTGGTTTGACAGCGGGGTCGGAGGATTACAGGCTCGTGTGGAGGGCAGAAGGGCGCCATGCACATCGGCCGACGAGCCCGGACGAGGCTCGCCGTCATGCTCGTTGCAGTGGCCGCGGCGGGCTGCGGCGGCAGCGAGGGCGACGAGCAGCGATCGGACGGCGCAGGCGAGCCCAGGAGCGCCGCCCGGGCGGCCGGCGGCGGGACGCTTGCCGCCGTCCCCGAGATCTACCGCAAGCTCGAACCATCGGTGGTGGCCGTCGAGGTCCGCGGCGCGCAGGGCAGCGGCGAGGGCAGCGGCGTCGTCTACAAGGCCCGCCAGATCGTGACCAACCATCACGTGATCGCCGGCGCGGCGGAGATCGACGTCGCGCTCGCCAGCGGCGAGCGCCTCGACGCGCGTCTGGTCGCAAGCGATCCGCGTACGGACCTGGCGTTGCTCAGCGTCGAGCGCGACCTGCCGCCGGCGACCTTCGCGCGGTCGGTACCGCCGGTCGGTTCGCTCGCCGTGGCGATCGGCAACCCCTTGGGCTTCTCCGGCTCCGTCACAGCAGGAATCGTGTCGGGCGTCGACCGCGCGATCCCGTCCGGCGGTCTGACGCCGGCACTCGTGAACCTGCTGCAGACCGACGCGCCGATCTCGCCGGGCAACTCCGGTGGCGCTCTCGTCGGCGCAGACGGGCGGGTGATCGGCATCAACGTGGCACACATCCCGCCGGCCGCCCGCGCCGTCGCGATCGGCTTCGCGATTCCGGCACCAACCGTCATCGACGTCGTCGGCCAGCTCGCCGACGACGGTCGCGTCGAGCACCCCTTCCTCGGCGTGCAGCTGCGGCCGCTCACGCCCGACATCGCCGAGCAGCTTGGAGTCCCGGTGGACGAGGGTGCGATCATCGCTCTCGTCGAAGACAACGGGCCGGCCGACGCGGCGGGCCTGCGTCCGGGCGACGTCATCGTCGAGGCGGCCGGACGTGCCGTGTCGTCGGTCGAGGACGTGCTGTCGGCGCTGCGCCGCAGTGAGCCCGGCGACGAGCTGAAGCTGACGATCGTGCGCGACGACGGCCGCCGGACGATCAACGTCGAGACGGGGCGTCGTCCGAACTGACCTCACGCAGAGCCGCGGGGCGCCCGCAAGAGGCCACCACCCGCTGCGACGCATCGGCCGCGCAGCGGAAGCCGCGGCGAAACCGCTGCGGGCCGCAACTTCGCGGCTTCGCAGCGCTTCGCAGGTACTTCCCTCAGGGACTTCCGCAACTCGCGGCCGCTGCTTGCGGTTGGTCCTGCCAATCGGGGCGCCGAGATTTGAACTCGGGACCTCACCGACCCGAACGGTGCGCGCTACCAGGCTGCGCCACGCCCCGATGACAGACGATTATCTCACGACGACCCGGCAACCGCCCGGTAGTACCGAACGGCGAGCCCCGTGATGAGCGTCTGCAGAGCACTCTCCAATGAGATGCTCTCCGCGTGAGCGTAGCGCGCGGCACCGGCCTCCTCGATCCGCTGGGCCTGGGCGACGACGTCGTCCATCAGCTCGGGGTGCCGATCGGCGAAGTACGCGCCGAGCGCGTAG
>JAHWJM010000117.1 GCA_019348435.1 Actinomycetota bacterium | reverse complement strand
CTTCGCCGCCGTCGGCTGATCGGCTGGCTCAGAGGTTCTGCTGGAAGATGAAGCGAACCTTCTTGGAGCCCCTGCTGCAGGTGACCGCGCCGTTGACCTCGGTCGAGCTCTGCAGGTCCGGGTTGCGCCGCTCGGTGCACCTGAGCCGCTGCGTCTTGCCGTTGAGCCTGAACCGGATCGTCTTGCCACTGCAACGGCCCTTGATGCCACTCGCGCGGCGGCACTTGTAGTGCGCGATCACGGCGGCGCGGCCGGCCTTGCAGGCGGAGCGCCTGGCGTAGCCGCTGACCTTGATCTTCTTCGAGCCGTTGGGCCCGGAGAAGTAGCCGCCCTTCTTGGTGTCCGGGTATGACGGCGGCGTGCAGGAATAGGTGGCGGCGGAGGCCGGCGTCGCTGCGACGAGCCCCGCGACGGCGAAGCAGGCGGACGCGACAACGGCACGGACCAATCGGGGGCTGCGAGACGACGTCATTGCACTCCTTCACGGGGGGACTGTCAGAACGCTAGCGGCAAGGGGTGCGACAGGCGTCACCCAGACCGGCCATGATGTCGCACCGTGAATGGCCCGCGACGCATCCTCAGACTCTTCTCATGGGCGCTCGTCGCGCTCCTGGTGGGCTCCGGGAGCGCCGGCGCGGCCGTCGACCGCGAGCCCAAGCCGCACGCCGATGCGGCTGACGCGGCCGGCAGCCCGCTCGACATCCGCTCGTTCGCGATGGGCCAGCGCGGCATCGAGCTCGTCCTGCGGATCACGACCGCCGGCGACTGGGAGACGTCGCAGCTGTCCTCGCCGGAAGGCCGCACGCTGTGCGTGAAGCTCTTCTACGGCGCCCAGCCGACGCCGCGCTCGCGCCTGTGCTTCTTCGACCGCGGCGGCGAAGACGGCCCCGGTCTGACGCTCACCCGGCTGGACCCGTTCGGCAACACGGTCTCCACCACGATCATCGAGGCCAACGTGCGCCGGACGGACGCGCGGTCGGTGCAGGCGATCTTCGCTCCCTCCGTCGCGTATCTCTCGCTCGGCCGCTACTCGTGGCAGGCGGAGTCCAACTGGTCCTGCGCGGACGTCGCCGCCTGCAAGGACCTCGCGCCGGATCGCGGCAACGTCATCGCGCAGATCAAGCCGCTCGCGGAGCCGCGGTGCTTCGGCGCGGCCTCGCGCAACCCGCGCTATCGCTGCATCAATCGCGACCTGCGGCGCGCGGTCGTCCCGACCCCGGAAGTGGCCGCGCTGTCGCCCAACTCGCGGTGCACGATCGTCTCACAGCGGGTGCCCTACACCTGCCGCTTCGGCGTCCGGCCCGGAATTGCTGACCGCACGATCGCCCTCATCGGCGACAGCCACGCCACCCACTGGCGCGGCGCGCTCGAGGTCGTCGCACAGGCCCGGCGCTGGCAGGGCTACTCGATCACGCGCGCGGGCTGCCCGCTGTCGACCGCGACGCCCGACCTGTCGAAGGCGCGGCGCAGCGCCTGCGCGCAGTGGCGCCGCGGCGTGTTCGCCTGGCTGGCCCGGCACCCCGAGGTCGACACGGTCTTCGTCTCGCAGCTCGCGGGCCTCGACGTGCGGGCGCCGCGCGGCGTCAGCTCCCGCGACTACCAGGTCCGTGGCTACATCCGCGCCTGGCGGCGGCTGCCGAAAACCGTGCGCCGGGTCATCGTCCTGCGCGACACGCCGGTGAACTCCGAGAACGGGCCGGACTGCGTCATGCGGGCGCTTCGGCGCGGCCGTGCCCCCGGTCCGGCATGCGCGCTGCGCCGCTCGCGCGCGCTGCGCCCCGACCCGGCTGCGATCGCGGCCCGCCGCGCCGGCACCAGACGGGTGCGCGTCCTCGACATGACGCGCTTCATGTGCAGCCCGCGACTGTGCTTCCCGGTCGTCGGCGGCGTCCTCGTCCACAAGGACAACACCCACATCACGAACGTCTTCGGCACGACGCTGGGGCCCTTCGTGCTGCGCCGGATCGACGGCCTGCTCGCGTCGCGCAGACGCTGACGGGCCCTCTAGGCCCGCGGCTTGCGAGCCTCGATCTCGGCGCCCGTGTAGAGCGTCTTCAGCTTGAGCTTGCCGAAGCGCTCGTCGAGCGGGTAGCCCATCCGCGCGACCAGGAAGAGCGCCTTGTTGAGGGGGCGCACCCAGCGGCGATGGTCGGTGCGCGGCAGCACGAAGTGCACGAGGTTCGACAGCTGCAGGAACGCCCCCGAGTACGGCTTCTCGTCGATGCGCACGATCTCGAAGCCGGCACGCTCGAAGAGCCGGCGCATGCCGAAGGTCGTAAAGCGGCTGACGTCCTCCGGAAAGCCGTGCACGCCGAACGTGAACGGGATCCAGGCCAGCACCGGGGCGCCCGGCTTGAGGACGCGGTACATCTCGCGGACGACCTGGTAGGGGTCGTCGACGTGCTCGAGCACGCTGATCGCCAGCGCGGCGTCGAACCGCTCGTCCTGCATCGGCATCGCGTGCGCGTCGCCGACGATGTCCGGGCTCTGCGACGTGTCGGCGTCGAACTTCGTCAGCGTGCAGGAGAAGAACGGGCGGTGGTCGTAGTGACCGGCGCCGACCTCGAGCACCTCGGCCGCGGGCGGATGCGACGCCGCCCAGCGCTGGAGGGTCGGCATCAGCAGGCGCCGCGCCGCGCCGTGGTTCATGTCGTAGCGGATCTCGCGCAGGCCCATCGGGGCGCCAGCCTACGCGCTCGGTTCGGGCTCGCCGATCACGAGCGGCGGCCGATCCCGATCACCTGGTAGCCGAGCAGCGCCGGAGCACGGCGGCCGAGCGCCTGCCAGACGGGCTCGAGACGGTCCGTCAAGCGCGCCGCCGCCGCCGGCGCGTGGTTGCGCAGCGCCGGGACGATCGTGTGCAGCTCGACGCTGCGCAGCCCCGCGCCCGCCAGCAGCGCCGCCAGCGCGTCGCGCGTGAACCAGCGCAGGTGGCTGGCGTCGAACGTGCCGCTGTCCTCCTGCGGCCAGCGCCCGCGCAGCAGCGTCAGCCGCGCCTGCCAGTGCGCGACGTTCGGCACGCTGACGAGCACCACGCCCTCGCCGGGCCGGCACCAGGTCGCCGCACGCGCCAGCCCCGCCGCCGGGTCGGCGAGGTGCTCGAGCACGTCGGCGAGCACGACGAGGTCGAACGAATCCGCCTCGAACGGCAGCTCCGGGTCCTCGAGCGCCCCCTGCACGACATGGTCGGCGACCTGCGCCGCCGCGTGCGCCGCGCTGGCCGACAGCTCCAGGCCCGCGAGGTACCCGGCCTGAGGGCGCAGCAGCGCGAGCAGGCCGCCGGACGCGCAGCCGACGTCCAGCACCCGCCCACCGTCCGGCAGCAGGCGCTGCGCATGCGCGGCGATCGCGCCGTTGCCGAACGCCGCGTACGTCTGCGCCTTGGCCTCGTAGAGCTTCGCCAGCGCGGGATCGACAGCCACGATCGCGAGGGTACCGGCCGCCGTGCCGTCGGCCGCACGCGCGCCGCCGCCTACACTGGCGCGCGATGCCGAGCCCCGTCCGACGCGCCGCCCGTCAGGCCCGGCGGGTCGTCCAGCACGCCCGCCGCCTGAAGTCCCGCGTAGAGGCCGTCGAGCACCTGCGCCGCACGCTCAACAACGCCGAGGGCACAGTGGCGCTGCAGGAGCGCGCGCAGGAACATCTCGCCGACGGCACGCTCGTCATGGGCAACATGAGCTACTACGCGCCCAACGTCATTCGCTTCAAGGGCGATACGGGACGCGTGATCATCGGCAACTTCGCCTCGATCGCGCCGGACGCGGACTTCTACGTCGGGGGGCTGCACCGCATCGAGTGGGTCTCGCTCTACGGCCTGCGCGCGATGCTCGAACTGCCCGGCGCCTACGAGGACGGCTTCACGCACGGCCGCGGTGACATCGTCGTCGGCAGCGACACATGGGTGACGAACGGCTGCACGGTGATGTCGGGCGTGACGATCGGTGACGGCGCGGTCGTCGGCACCAAGGCCGTGGTCGCCAAGGACGTGCGGCCCTACGCGATCGTCGTCGGCAATCCGGCGCGCGAGATCGGCCGGCGCTTCAGCGACGCGCAGGTCGAGGCGCTGCTGCGCATCCGGTGGTGGGACTGGCCGACGGAGCTCGTCAAGGAGCGCGTCGACGCCCTCTCCAGCCCCGACGTCGACGCCTTCATCGCGCGCTTCGATCCCGGGCGGTAGCGGCATGCCAGCGGCCTGCGGCGTCGCCGTGGTCATCGTCAACTACAACGGCGAACGGCTGCTGCCCGACTGCCTCGCCGCCCTCGCGTCGCAGACGATCGGCCCCGACGAGATCGTCGTCGCCGACAACGGCTCGCGCGACGGGTCGCTGGCGCTGCTGCGCGCGCGCCATCCCCGCGTGCGCGTGCTCTCGCTGGGGCGCAACCTCGGGTTCGGCGGGGGCGCCAACCGCGGCGTGCGTGCGACGGCGGCGCCCTGGGTCTGCGTCCTGAACTCGGATGCCACGCCGGCGCCCGACTGGCTCGCGCAGCTGACGGCAGCGCCTCGCGATGAGCGGACGTGGGCACTCGGCAGCGTGCTCGTCAGCGCCGCGACCGGCCGCATCGAGAGCGCAGGCGACCAGTACTCGGCGGCCGGCTATGCCTACAAGCTGCTGCGCGACCACCCGCTCGACGAGCTGCCCGCCGAGCCCTACCGCGTCTTCGCGGCACCGGGCGCGGCGCCCGTCTTCCGGCGCGACGTCTTCGACGCGCTCGGCGGCTACGAGGAGCGCTTCTTCCTGTACTACGAGGACGTCGACCTCGCCTTCCGCGCGGTGCTGACCGGCTGGCACGCGCTGCTCGTGCCGTCGGCGCGCGTCGTCCATCGCCTCGGCGCCACCACGCGCTCGCAAGCCCGCGCGCGCTTCTACGTGGCGCGCAACAGCGCGTGGTGCGCCGTGCGGTGCCTGCCGCGGACGGGGCCGCGGTCGCTCGCGCGGCGCTGGGCGGCCGAACTGCGGAGCAACCGGCCGCGACGACTGGTCCCAGTCGAGGTGGCAGGACGGCTCGCCGCGCTGGCCGGACTGCCGAGAGCACTGCGCGAGCGCCGCGCGATCCAGGCGGGCCGGTCGGCGGCGATGGAGCAGATCGACGCGCTCCTGCGCGAGCCACCTGTTCTTCGTCGCGGTCCGCGCTGGGAGGCCTAGCTCGGCAGCGGCCGGGAGCCGAAGGCCCAGAGTTGCTGGGGTAACAGGGTTCGGATAACCGCACCCCCGGAGTTCGGTCACCTCCCTATCGGCGATGCTCTGGACGCTGGTACTTTGCCCGCGGCTTTCCACACACAAGGGAGATGACGGTGATGAGGACGGGACGTTCGACGGCCGCCCGGGGGCTGCTCGCAGCCGGTGCGGCGGTCGGGCTGGCGATGGCGCTGGGCGCGGGGTCGGCCGCCTCGGCGGAGGAGGGCAGCACGGCCGCCGCCGCTGCCGCGAACACGAAGACCATCTCGATGAGGTCCACCCCCACCTTGCGCTTTACGGGATCTACGCACGTGAAGGCGGGCGAGCCGCTGCGCATCCGCAACCTCAGCGATCCGAAAGAGAAGGGGCCGCATACGTTCACGCTCGTCGCGAAGAACGTCCTGCCGGATAGCCCCGAGGACAGGAGGGCGTGCTTCACGCCCGGGAAGATCTGCCTCACGGCCGCCGTCGCGCACAAGTTCGACGAGGAGGAGGAGAAGGTCAACCGGCCGCACGTCGATGCGCTCCTGCGCGGCTGGGACCGCCGCTTCTCGCGCAAGGTCGAGACCGGCGACTCGTGGTATTCGGAGACAAAGGACGAGGAGATCACGCAGGACGTCCGCGCGCGGCCGGGGCAGGTCCTGCGGTACATGTGCATCATCCATCCGGAGATGCAGGGTCAGATCAGGGTCACCGACTAGCGGCGACCAGCGATCGAGGGGGCGGGGAATGCGCTCCCCGCCCGCAGCGCTTCGATGCAACAGCAGCCCCAGCCCCCGCCGCAGCCGCCGGTCGACGCCATCAGCCGTCGATCGCTGCTGACGGTCGCGGCGGCGGGCACGCTCGCGCTCGCCCTGCCGCAGGTGGCGGGCACCCCCCCGGCCGGCGCGCGACGGCCGGTTGCACGAGCGCTCAGGCCCTACGCGAACCCGCTGCCGATACCGAAGGTCCTGACGGGCGCCGACCTCACGATCCCGATGCGCGAGGCCGAGGTCTCGATCCTGCCGGGGCGCAAGACCCGGATGTGGACCTACGGCGGCAGCTTTCCGGGGCCGACGATCCGCCGCCCGGCGGGCGTCACGACGCGCGTGCGCTTCCAGCACCGGCTTCCCCGGGAGGCGGGCGAGCTCACCGTCCATCTGCACGGCGGGCACAACCGCTGCAGCGAGGACGGCCATCCCGGCGGGCTGACGAGCGCCCAGCCGCAGTCGCTGTACTGCGACATCTCTCCTGGCCTCAGCAGCGCCGAGTCGGGCAACGACCTGCTGATCTTCCGCGGGGGCGAACGCACCTACACCTACGAGCAAGTCGAGGACGGCGCGCCCGAACGCAGCGCCTTCCAGTGGTACCACGACCACCGCCTCGACCGGACCGCGCGCAACATCTGGCGGGGGCTCGCCGGGATGTGGATCCTCGACGACGAGCTCGACGCGTCGCTGCCGCTGCCGCGCGGTTCGCGCGACATCCCGCTCATGCTCGCCGACCGCTCGTTCGACGCGCGCAACCAGCTCACCGACCCGTTTGCCGCCCAGCGGCGTCCGCCGAACGACGGCGTCACGGGCGAGCGGGTGCTGGTCAACGGCGCGGTGCTGCCCCACCACCGCGTCCGCGCGCAGCGCTACCGCCTCCGGGTGCTCAACGCGTCGCACTTCCGGGCCTACGAGCTGCGCCTGAGCGGCGGTCTGCCGATGGTCCAGATCGCGACCGACGCCGGCCTCATGCCGCGCCCGGTGCGCCGCAGCCGGATCCTGATCGGCCCAGGTGAGCGCGTCGAGATCGTCGTGGACTTCGCCGCGGCGCGCGGGGGGCGCGTGCGTCTGCTCAGCGGCCGGCGCCCCGGCGGACCGAAGTCCCTGGGGTCCGCGACGTACGCCGGCCCGCTGATGGAGTTTCGCGTCGGAGCCACGCGTGAGCCGGATCGCACGTCGGTGCCGCGCGAGCTGCGCCCGCTGCCGGCGTGGCTCGCCGAGGCGTCACGGCAGCCGTCCCATGTCTGGAGCTTCGCCGTGAGCGGCGGCCTGCGGCCGCGCTGGCTCGTCAACGGTCGGTCGTTCGACCCCACCTACGCCGACGTAACCGCGAAGCTCGGCGAGACGGTCACCTGGGAGCTGCACAACCCGACCGGGGTCGCGCACCTCATCCACCTGCACCACACCGACTGGTACATGATCTCGCGCAACGGCCGCCGCCCGCCGCCCTGGGAGGCATGCCTGAAGGACACGTTCTTCCTCGATCCGCGCGAGCGCGTCGTCATCGCCGGGCGCATGAGCGACTACACCGGCAAGTACGTCATGCACTGCCACATGCTCGACCACGAGGACCACGGCCTCATGTCGCAGTTCGAGGTCGTGGCCTGAACGGCAGACGGGATGGCTCAGGCCGCGACGCCCGCCGCCGGACGGCGGCGCAGGTACGCGAGGATCTCGCGCAGCAGGCGCCGCTCGACGACGGCCG
>JAHWJM010000116.1 GCA_019348435.1 Actinomycetota bacterium | reverse complement strand
CTGGCCACCGCGGGCAGCGGCGACGTGCTGTCCGGCGGGGCCGGCGCACTGCTCGCCCGCGGCCTCGGCGCGCTCGACGCCGGCAGCGTCGCCGCCCACCTGCACGGGCGAGCCGGAACCCGCGCCGCGCGCGGTGGGACCACCTCCGCGTCCGAGATCCTCCGGCACTGGCCTGCGACACTGGAGCCGTGAGGACAGAGGCCCGCATCGACCTCGGTGCGATCCGCGCCAACGTCACCGCCCTCGCCGACCGCGCCGCCGGAGGTGCCGGCGTCATGGCCGTCGTGAAGGCCGACGGCTACGGCCACGGCGCGATCCCCTGCGCGCGGGCCGCGCTCGCCGGCGGCGCCACGTGGCTGGCGGTCGCGGCGGCCGACGAGGCGGCCGAGCTGCGCGCCGCCGGGATCCACGCGCCGATTCTCGTCATGGGCGCGCTGTCGCCGACCGAGCTCGGCGTGGCGCTCGACGCCGACGCCGACGTCGTCGCCTGGGACGAGGCGTTCGTCGCCGCCGTCGCCACGCACGGCGGCGGCTCGGTGCACGTCAAGCTCGACACCGGGATGGGACGCCTCGGAACCCGCGACGCGGCGACCGCGACGCGCGTCGCGCAGGCCGCCGAGGCGACCGACGGCGTGTTCCTGGCCGGGGCGATGACGCACTTCGCGACCGCCGACGAGCGCGGCGACTCCTTCTTCGGCCAGCAGCTGGAACGCTTCGCGGCCTGGGCGCTGCCGCTGAAGGCGGCGCACCCGTCGATCATCCTGCACGCGGCCAACAGCGCGGCCGCGCTGCGCGATCACGCGGCGCACTTCGCGATGGTGCGCGCCGGGGTGGCGCTCTACGGCCTCGATCCCTTCGGCGAGGACGCCGCCGCGCGCGAGCTCGAGCCGGCGCTGGAGCTGTGCTCGTACGTGGCCGCGGTCAAGCCGATCGCGCCGGGCGAGAGCACGGGCTACGGGCGGCGCTTCGTCGCTCGCGCGCCGACGCACACCGCGACCGTCCCGATCGGGTACGGCGATGGCGTGCGGCGCGCGCTGACGAACAACCTCGACGTGCTCGTCCGCGGTGCGCGACGACCCCTCGTCGGCACCGTCAGCATGGACAACATCACGCTTGACGTCGGTCGCCCGCCGGCGGCGGCCGTCGGCGAGCCGGCCGTGCTGATCGGAGCGCAGGGCGACGAGCGGATCTCGGCCGAGGAGATCGCGGCGCGGCTGCAGACGATCAACTACGAGGTGACGTGCGGGCTGCTTCCCCGCGTCCCGCGCCTTCACCACCACGATGGCGAGCCGGCGTGAGCTGCCCGCGATGAGCGACCCGCGCGCGCTGGCGGCCGAGGCGCTGCGCGGCTGTCGCGCCTGGCTCGTCGGCGGGGCGGTGCGCGATGCGATCCTCGGCCGTGCGACCACCGACCTCGATGTCGCCGTCGCAGGCGACGTGGCCGTGGCGGCGCGAGCACTGGCCAAGGCCGCGCGCGGGCCGGTGTTCGAGCTCTCCGACGCGTTCGGGTCCTGGCGCGTGATGGCGAGCGACCGGACCTGGCAGGTCGACCTGAGCCCGCTGCGCGGCGGCTCGCTGGAGGCGGACCTCGCGCTGCGCGACTTCACCGTCAACGCGATTGCCGAGCCGCTGGAGGGCGGCGAGCGCGTCGACCCGCACGGAGGTGCGCAGGATCTCGCCGCGAGACGGCTGCGCGCCGTGACGCCCGATGCCTTCGCCGCCGACCCGCTGCGCGTCGTGCGGCTCGTGCGCCTGGCGGCCGAGCTCGGGCTCGAGGCCGAGCCGGCGACCGCCGCGCTGGCGCGCACGAGCGCGCCAGGCGCCGCCACCGTCGCGCAGGAGCGCGTGTTCGCGGAGCTCAAGCGGATCGTGGCGGGCGACGGCGTCGTCGCGTCGCTGGCGCTCATGGACGACCTCGGCCTGACGGCGGCGATCCTGCCGGAGCTGCACGCGCTGCACGGGGTCGACCAGAACCGCTACCACCACGCCGACGTCTACGCCCACACGGTCGAGGTGCTCGAGCAGGCGATGTCGCTGCAGGCCGATCCCGGCGCGACGTTCGGCCGCGAGCACGGCGAAGCCGTCCGCGCCGTCCTCGCCGAGCCGCTGGGCGAGGATGTCGACCGCGGGTTCGGGCTGCGGATCGGCGCCCTGCTGCACGATGTCGCCAAGCCGGTGACGCTCGGCCGCCGCGACGACGGCACCCCGACGTTCGTCGGCCACGACAGCGCCGGCGCCGAGCTGTCGCGCGAGATCCTGACGCGGCTGCGGGGCGGCGAGAAGCTCAAGGCGCACGTCGCCGCGCTCGCCCGCCACCACCTGCGCCTCGGGTTCCTCGTCCACGAGCGGCCGCTGCCCCGTCGCGCGCTGTACCGCTACCTGCGCACGACCGAGCCCGTCGAGGTCGACGTGACCCTGCTGTCGGTCGCCGATCGCCTGGCGACGCGGGGACGCAAGGCGCAGGAGTCGATCGCCAAGCACCTCGAGCTCGCACGCGAGGTGCTGCCCGCCGCACTCGCCTGGCGCGCGCAGGGCCGGCGCGCCCCGCTCATCCGCGGCGACGACCTGGCCGCCGAGCTCGAGCTCGCGGACGGCCGCGAGCTCGGCCGCCTGCTGGCCGAGATCGACGAGGCGCGCTTCGCGGGCGAGATCGCGACGCGCGAGGAGGCGCTGGCGTTGGCCGCACGGCTGCGCGACGAGGCGCCCGGCGCGGGCGGTTAGGCTTCTCCCCGATGGCTCCTCACCGCGACCCCGACTGCCTGTTCTGCAAGATCGTCGCCGGGGAGCTGCCCGCGACGATCATCGCCGAGGACGAGCGCACGATGGCGTTCATGGACATCAGCCCGGCGACGCGAGGTCACGCGCTCGTCATCCCGCGTGCGCACGCACGCGACGTGCACGAGATCGACACCGACGACCTGAAGGCCGTGGCGGCGGCGGCGCAGGTGCTCGCCGGCCGCGCGATCGAGCGTCTGGGCGCGGCGGGCGTGAACCTCCTGAACTCCAGCGGCGCCGCCGCCTGGCAGACGGTCTTTCACTTTCACCTGCACGTCATCCCGCGCTACGACGGCGACCCGCTGAGGCTCCCATGGGTGCCCGCACAGGGCGACATGGAGGACATCGCCGCCGCCGGCGCGCAGCTCAAGGGATAGGCGCACGCGCGGTTGCGCCTTGGTCTCAGGCCCCCGACTGCGTCACTATCTGACCGATGGCGGCTGATCGACGGCGTGCGCGGGATGGCAGGCGGCTGCTCGCGGTGGGCGGTTGCACTGCCGCGATGGCCGCCCTCGCCGTGTCCGCCGCGCCCGCGGCGACCTCCAAGACGATCGTCATCACCGATCCCAGCGGCGACGTCGGCGGGACGCTGGATCTCAGGCGCGCTTCGCTGCAGCGCGCGTCCGACGGGCGGCTGCGGGCAGCCCTGTCGTTCACGGAGAAGCTGACGCCGAAGGCGCTGCTCGCGAGCTCCGGTCCGCCCGGCTCGGCCTGCGTCCGCATCTGGACGGCCCGTGACGCCGACCCGGCGGCGACGCGCCCGGACCGTCTGGTCTGCGTCACGGCGCGTTCTGAGGATGAGCTTCGCGGTGGCGTGTACGCCGTGACGGGGACCGGGTCGCCCGAACGCGTCGCCGACGCGTCGGTCAAGCTGACGGCGAGTCGCAAGAGCATCGTGCTGCGCTTCGCGCAGAGCTCGATCCGGCGCCCGCAGCGGCTGCGCTTCGCCGTCGAGTCGACCCGACCCGGGTGTGCGCGCGCGGCCTGCATCGACACCGCGCCGGGCAGGGGAGCCGCGCGCACGTTCCGCCTGCGGTAGCTCGCCGTCGCCGGCGCGCCGCAAGCTTTCTCGGCCGCAGGACGCAACAAACGACGGGAAGCTCGTGTTGAATGCGGACATGACCCGCCTACGCGTCCTCTCCAGCTCAGCCCTGCTCGCAGCCCTCGCCGCGCTGGCGCTTCCGGCGGCAGCGCCCGCCAAGATCACCGAACTCGGGCAGCTGCCCGACGGCGTGCTCGGCGTCTGCCCGGACGACTGCCAGGCCGTCAGCCGCACCACCGGCTACCAAGCGAAGGTCGGACCCGATCGCTCGCTCTACAAGGCTCCCGCCGACGGCCGCATCGTCGCGTGGAGCATCGCGCTGGGCAATCCGGGCCCGAAGCAGACGGCCTTCTTCGCAGAGCGCCTCGGCGGTGAGTCACGGGCTGCCGTGGTGGTGCTCAACCCGGAGAAGAAGCTCGTCCGCCGGGTCACGGCGAAGGGCCCGCTGCAACGGCTGACCGACTTCTTCGGACAGGTCGCCCAGTTCCCGCTCGAGCGGACGCTGCCGATCAAGAAGGGCCAGTACGTCGGGCTCTCGGTGCCCTCCTGGGCGCCGGCGCTGCAGCTCTCGCTCGGCTCGGACACCTCGTGGCGGGCCAGCCGACCCAATGACTCCTGCAACGACACGTCGACGCAGTTCGCGCTCGTCGGGTCGCGCCGCGCGCTGCCGTTCGCCTGCCTGTACAAGACGGCGCGGCTGACGTACAGCGCGACGTTCATCCCGACGCCGACGCCGGCCAAGCGCTCGCGGTAGCCGCCTGCGGCCGGCCGCGTCGCCGCCGCCGTCGCTTCAGCAGTCGACGCCGGGATTCTGGGCGCAGAAGTCGTCGAACTCGCCGCCGCCGGCCTGGGTGCCGCCGGTCGTCGACTGACCGGTCTGCGGAGCCTGGCCGCCGGTCTGCGGCGACCCCGTCGCGGGCGGCGGCGCAGGTGCGGCCGGCGGGGTGGGCGCGGCGGGCGGGGGCGCGGCCTGCTGGGGGGCGGGCGTCGGCGTCGTGGCGGTCGTCGTCGTCGCGGTGGTGGTCGTCGCGTCGTCGTCCGGCCGCGCCTCTGTCGTCCCTGTCGGGATCGTCAGGTCCGGCGATGTCTTCGGAACCTGCGTCGACAGCTCGTCATCGGATCCACATGCGCTCAGCCCGCCGCACGATGCGAGGACGGCGAGCACGGCGAGGGGACGCTGACGGCGCATCGCCGGAAGCTTCAGGTGACCGGATCCATGCGCCGGCCGCAGTGCGGGCAGTCGTTGAGGTCGCGCTGGGCGAGCTGGTCGCACCACGGGCAGAACCGCAGGTTCTCGACGGCCCACGGGAGCCGGGACCTGGACGGCGCGAGCGGCAGCACCTTGCCGACGATCTCGAGCGGCTCCCCCGTCTCACGATCGACGTAGACGCGGCCCGGCTCCGCCTCGCGGATGATCTCGCGACCGGATTCTGTCGCGCGCATCCGGTAGCGCTGAGGGGCTGACACGGCGCGAACCCTAGCAAGCTTGTCGCGCGGTAAACGCGCTCTCTGAAGCGCACTGGCGTCATCCGAGGCCTGCCATCGCGCAGCGCCACACCGTCCGAGCCGCTTGTTTAGACTCCCGCGCTCGCATGAGCCAGACACCCTTCAGGACGAGACTTCTCAGCATCGCCGCATGCGGCGTGCTGGCCGGCGGCGTGAGCGCCTGCGAGCACGACAACATCGATCCCGGCGCCGATCTGCTCGCCGGCAAGAAGGCCTTCGCGCAGAAGTGCGGCTCGTGCCACGTGCTCGAGCGGGCCGGTACGCAGGGAGCCACCGGCCCGAGCCTCGACGCGGCGTTCGACCGCGCTCTGCGCGACGGGATGGGCCGCGGGACGATCCAGGGCGTCGTCCACGACCAGATCCTGTACCCGGCCAACGTGCCGCAGGAGAGCGAGGCGTACATGCCGCCCAAGCTCGTCACCGGCAAGCTCGCGCGTGACGTCGCCGCGTACGTCGCGTTCGCCGCGGCGCGCCCCGGCGAGGACAAGGGCAAGCTGGCGGCCGCGGGCGGCACGCCACCGGTGCCGGCGGACGCCCCGCCCGGGCTGAAGCTGTTCGTCGCCGGCAAGGACGACGCTCAGGCCTGCGGCAACTGCCACACGCTCGGCGCCGCCCGGACGCAGGCCACGACGGGCCCGGACCTCGACGCGGTCCTGAAGGGCAAGAGTGCCAAGGAGATCGAGAAGGCGATCGTCGACCCCAGCGCCGAGCTGACCCCCGGCTTCAGCGACATCATGCCCAAGGACTACGGCGAGGCGCTCACCGACGCGGAGCTGCAGGAGCTCGCCGACTACCTCGCCGAGCAGACCGGGTAGTTCATTGCCGCCGGCGCGGGTCGCGGCGCACGCTGCGGCTACAGGATCGCCTTGAGCAGGACCGACAGCAGGACGACAACGACCGCGATCGCCAGCACGCGCAGCAACAGCGAGAACGCTGCGTCCTCGGATTCCCACGGCGGGCGCACGGCGGCGCGGGCTAGATGATGTAGATCGACGTGTACACGACGATCCACATGACGTCGACGAAGTGCCAGTAGATGCCGGGTATCTCGACGCCGTGGTGGCTTTCGGGCGAGAAATGGCCGCGGAACGCGCGCACGGTCACCACGACGAGCAGCGTCAGGCCGATGAAGACGTGCGCACCGTGCAGGCCGGTCAGGCCGTAGAAGATCGTGCCCTGGGCGTGGTCCTGCGGCGAGAATCCGATGTGGACGTACTCGTTGATCTGGATGAAGAGGAACGTCAGGCCGAGCAGCGACGTCAGCAGCATCCCGGCCTTCAGCCCGAAGCGGTTGCCGTTCTTGATCGAGGTCTGCGCCCAGTGCATCGTCAGCGACGAGCTGAGCAGGATCGCCGTGTTCATGCCGGCGACCGCGACCGGCAGCTCGTTGCCCTCGAAGGGAAACCAGCGGTGTCCCTCGGCGACGAGCCTGATGAAGAAGTAGGCCGTGAAGAAGGCCGCGAAGACCATGATCTCCGAGATGACGAAGAGGAGCATCCCGAGAACCTCGTGCGAGACCCGCGAGCTGCGGTTGGCCGCCGGCGGACCGTGATGGTCGTCGTGGTCGTCGTGGTCGTCGTGATGGTCGAGCGCGATCCCAGCGCTGATGCCGCCGGCCTCCATCAGCCTTCGACCTCCGCGGGCGCTTCGGCGACGATGTGCTCGACTTCGATGTTCGCCGCCTTCCTGACGCGCTCGATCAGATCGGAGCGCATCCAGCCGGACTTCGTCACAGGCAGCGTCGAGATGATGATGCGCGACACGCGGTAGAACTGCAGCGCGTTCATCGTCGCCGTGTACGGATCGGGATCGCCGATCATGCCCGCGACGAGCAGTCCCTCACGCCGCATCTTGTCCAGCGTGTTACCGAGCCGGGCGCGCGCGACCGCCGCCTCGCGACCGTCGCGATGCTCCGCCAGCGGCACGACGACGATGAAGAGCATCTTGTCCGACTCGGCTGCGATCTCCTTCATCCGCGCGCGCAGCTTGCCGCGCCCGGCCGTGACGTTGGCGACGACGAGGGTGACCTCGAACGGCAGCCCTTCGGCGTCGATGTCGGAGACGACGTGCGTGACGGGGACGTCCGTGCTGTCCTGGATGCGCTCGATGAGGTCGCGGCGCAGCCAGCCCGACGATGCCTGCGGCAGCGTCGAGATGATGATCTCGTCGGGCTGGTACTCGTGGATGGCGTCGATCGTCGCCGTGTACGGATCCTCGTCGCCGATCTCGCCGCCGGCGACGATGCCCTCCTCGTGCAGGAAGGACAGCGCGAGATCCAGGCGCACCTGCGCGGCGTCGCGCACGGCGTCGTCGTAGATCACGTAGCCCGAGCGCGGGCGCGTC